>NZ_JAAVVD010000012.1:0-228414 GCF_018449755.1 Variovorax sp. dw_954
CGGCCGCACCCCCGGCAGCGCTTCCCGCGACAGCGCCGCTGCCACCAGCGACCACCGTGGCTGCCGCCCAGCCCAGCGCGCAGCCTGCCCGGGCCAGTGCCCCAGCGCCGCTCGCGCAAGCACGCAAGTTCCTCGATCAGGACGAGGTTCAGAAGTTGCTCGCCGACAGGAAGCTCACGCTGCAGGAGACCGGCGCAAGGACCTTCTTCAACCTGGATCTGCGCAGCGGGGGCCGCGTGTACTTCTACAGCATGGGTACGAACCAGAGCAGCATCAGCGTCGTGGGCCGTTGGGAACTCAAGGGCGACGGCAGTCTGTGCGCAAAGTTCAATGCGACGCTGACAGGCGCGCCCACCGATGCCACGAAAGCGGAAGACGGATGCTGGCTGTTCTTTCGCGAAGGCGAGAAGCTCATGCGGGTCAGTACCGCCTCGCCGGACGCACGAGCCCAGGCTGAGGTCGTCGGCATCAAGTAGCCGGTCGACGAGGGGGCCGCGGCCACACGGCACGATGTGGCTCTCTGTGCGTCGTGGGGAAGGCTCGGCGCCTCGGCGGTTCAGTAAGGTGGCGCCTTTCGCTCGCGTTGCGCCCGCGCCGCTTCGGTCCACCATGCCAGGTCGTCGGCGAAGCGGCCGAAGGATCGCTCCAGCGCCTCTCCACCGCTGCCGACAGGATTGCCGCCCGCATCCAGGGTCTGGGAGATCGGGCCGACCGCGAGGGTGCTCGAGATGACCACCATGCCCATCTCGGAGAGGATCGAATGCCAGATCGTGCCCGAGCGCACCCCGGAGAATCGGCCGGCGGAATAGCTCGCGACGGCGGCCGGGCGCCAGAACCATTCCTCAAGGAAATGATCCGTCAGGTTCTTCAGGCCGGGTTGGGGTCCCCAGTTGTATTCGCCGGTCACGAACACGAAGGCATCGGCGCCGCGGATGCGCTCGGCCAGCGTCTCCATCCTGGCCGGCGCGGTGCCCTTGGGATACTCCTTGTACATGCGGTCGAGCATGGGCAGGTCGATGGCCTTGGCGTCCATGAGCGCCGCATCGGTACCGCGCGCCCGCAGCTTCGCGACGAGGTAATCCGCCAGGCGCACACCCATCCGGTCGGACCGGTACGAGCCGTAGAACACCAGAACCTTGTCAGTCATGTCCGTACCTTGCCTTTCAAGTCAGGAAAGATGGCAATGCGGCCGAGGCTACAGTAACGCCGTCCATTCCACCAACGAAAGCATCGACCGACATGGCTGCCGAACTTGCCGCCGCGTGGCTCGCCTTCAGTGCACCCGTGGCTGCCGCCAGGGCCGCGCGCCGCCCGATGGTGGCGCTGGAGTCCACCATCATTGCGCACGGCATGCCTTACCCGGAGAACGTCCGCACGGCGCGCGAAGTCGAGGCGGTGATCCGCGAACTCGGCGCGGAGCCCGCGACCATCGCGGCGATCGGCAGCAGGATTCGCATTGGCCTTTCGGACGACGAGCTGGAACTGCTCGGCCGTTCCGGCAAGGCCGCCAAGGTGAGTCGACGCGACCTGCCCGCGGTGCTCTCCAGCGGCGGCCTGGGCGCCACCACCGTGGCCGGCACGATGATCTGCGCGGCGCTGGCCGGCATCGAGGTCTTCGTCACTGGCGGCCTGGGCGGCGTGCATCGCGGCGCGCCGGAGAGCTTCGACATCTCGGCTGACCTGCAGGAACTCGCGCGCACCTCGGTGGCCGTGGTGTGCGCGGGCGCCAAGTCCATCCTCGACATCGGGCTCACGCTCGAATACCTGGAAACGCACGGCGTGCCGGTGCTCAGTTGCGAGCAGGACAACTTTGCCGCGTTCTACACGCGCGACAGCGGCTTTCGTGCGGACTACCGGTTGGACGATGCGGCGGCGCAGGCGCGCTTCATCCGCACCAAGTGGGACCTGGGCCTGGCGGGTGGCGTGGTGCTGAGCACACCGGTGCCGGAAGTGGCGGCCATGCCGCGCGAGGAGATCGATGCCATGACCGCGCAGGCGCTCGCCGAGTGCCAGGCGCAGGGCATCACAGGTAAGGCGGTCACGCCGTTTCTGCTTGCGCGCATCAAGGCGCTGACTGGCGGCCGCAGCCTGGCCACCAACATTGCACTGGTGAAGCACAACGCCGAAGTCGGCGCGCGGCTGGCAGTGGCGCTCGGCGGCGATTGCGGCGCGAGTTAGCGCTGCGCCCTTGCTTCAGAAGCCGTACAACTGCGCCGGGTTGTCGACGAGGATCCTGCGGCGCGTCGCCTCGCTGCCAGCCCAAGCGGCCAGCAGGTCGTACAGCGGTACGACCGGCGGCACGGGGTCGCGGCCCGGATGCGGCCAGTTGCTGGCCCAGAGGCAACGCTCCGGGAATTGCACGGCGAGGCTGCGCGCGAGCAGGCTGACATCGTCATAGCCCGGCGCGCCAGTCTTCGAGGTCTCGTAAGGCGCCGAGAGCTTGATCCAGGCGTTGCCGGTGTCGAGCACGCGCAGCAGCGACTGGAACGCAGGATGCTCCGGCGCGACCGGTTCGAGGAACTTGCCGATATGGTCGATCACCAGCTTGCAGGGAAGGCGTTTCAACGCTGCCTCGTGGCCGGGCATCGTGCGGCCGTCGAGTTGAAGGTTGACCATCCAGCCGACATCCTTCAGGCGTGCCGCCATCGGCTCCAGCGAGTCCCAGGCCATCACTGACGGAGGAAGCATCATGAAGCGGACGCCGCGCACACCGGCCGCGTGCAGTCGCGCAATCTCGGCATCGGGGGCGTCCGGCGCGACAACGGCGATGCCGCGCGCCGAATCGCCCAGTTGCGCCAGCGCCGCGAGGGTGCAGCGGTTGTCGAAGCCATAGCCGGTCGGCTGCACGACGATGGCGCGTTGCAGCCCGACTTTCGCCTGCACCTCGCTGCGGTAGGCCGACACCGGCGAGTGCCGCGGCAGCCAGGCCGCGTTGGGCACGACCGGATAGCCATCCTCGTAGATGTGGACGTGGCAGTCGCAGGCGCCGGGAAAAGTGGTGTACATGCCGGCCTCAGGAAAGCGTGGATGCGGCAGCACAAGCCTGCCGCCAGCGGAAAGCCTCGTTCGCATTGACCGCACCCTGCGGCACCCGGCCCTGCATCAACGCGGCGACCTGCGCGACGGTCTCCATCGCCTGGTGCTCGATGGCCGGTGGGGTCAGACCGCCGATGTGCGGCGTGGCGATGACGCGCGGGTGCGCCGCGACCGATGGCGTGGGCATCTGGTCGGGCGCCCGGCCCACGTCCATCGCGCAACCGGCGATGGTCCCGGCATCCAGGGCTGCGAGCAGGGCGTCTTCATCGACCAACTCGCCACGCGATGCATTGATGAAGAACGCGTGCGGCTGCATCGAGGAGAAGGCGCGCGCGTTCATCATGTTCTCCGTCGCTGCGGTCGCGGCTGCGAGGCACACGACGTGGTCGGACACGCGCAGCAACTCCTCCAAGCCGAGTTGCGGAAAGTCCGCGCTATCGGTCGTCGCAAACGGGTCGTGCACGACCACGCGCATGCCGAGCGCCAGCGCCACCTTGCACAGGTGCCGGCCGATTTGCCCGTAGCCGATCACACCGAGGGTCGAGCCGCGCAGCTCACGCCCCATCGCGGGCGGCACGGGCTGGCCCGCGTGGTACAGCGCCGCGGACGCGCTGATCCCACGGCTCAGGTCCAGCATCGCCGCAACGATCCACTCCGTCACCGAAGGGATGAACCCGGCGCTGGCCTGCGTCACCAGCACGCCATGCCGGCTCGCGGCCGCAACGTCGATGTTGCGGATGTCGATGGCGCAGCGCACGAAGGCCTTGAGGCGGGGCAGGGCGGCGAACAGCGCTTCGTCGCCCACGGTCTGCCGATACGACACGATCACGTCGCAGTCCTGCGCGAGCGCGGCAAGCCCGTCCGACGAGAGCGCTGCATCGCCCGGGTTGAAGCGCACATCCGCGATCGCCTGCAACGCGGTGATGGCGCGCTCGCCGTAGTACTGGGCCAGCTGGCCCGGGGAGTGACTCACGAAGACTGTGGTCATCGACTACCTTCGCCGCGATGTGCCGGGCGGCGGTGCCACCGAATCGCGCATCACCAGCGTGGGCTGGAACATGAATTCGCCGGTGGGAATGTCGGCGTCGGCCAGCCGACCCATGACGCGCTCCACCATCACCTGCGCCATCTCCGGGACGGGCACGCGCACGCTGGTCATCGCCGGGTACATCAGGTTGGACAGGAAGACATTGTCGATGCCGACCACCGACACATCCTGCGGCACCGACAGCCCGGCATCCCTGAAGCCCGCCATCAACCCGAAGGCAAGGATGTCGTTGACGCCGACCACGCCGGTGGGCCGGTTCTTCGACTTCGCGAGCAGGCCGGCCTGCATCCGGCCGAGCTCGCTCATCATCGAGTCGCCGTACTCGTCGACCGGCAATCCCTCGACCACCCGCGCCGTCGCCTCCACGCCGCCGGCCCGGGCCGCATGCAGGAAGCCATTGATCTTCTCGTTGCGGCTCATCGTGCGACCCGATGGCGTGACATAGGCGATGTGCCTGTGGCCCTGCTCGATCAGGTGCGCCGTGGCAAGGCGCGCCGACTCGAAGCTGTCGACCGAGACGTGGTCGATCACCGAGGCCACGCCCGGCGTGGCGCGGCGGTCGTAGCTCACCATGATCAGGCCACGCTCGCCGGCACGCTCGAAATGCTGCTCGTCGATCAGCGATGAAATGATGATCACGCCGCGCACGCCATGCGCCATGAGGTCGTCGAAGAAGCGGGCTTCCTTGTCCCGGTCGCGGTAGGTGTTGCCGATCATGATGCGGAAGCCATGGCGTTCCTGCGCCAGCGTCTCGATCTCGCGCGCGATGAAGCCGTACATCGGATTCGCCATCGATGGCACCAGCACGCCAAGCAGTGGCGTGTGCCCGGTCTTCAGTTGCCGCGCCGAGGTGTTGGGCCGGTATTTCAGCTCGCGGATGGCCGCCTCGACGCGGGCGAGCGTCTCGGACTTCATGCGGTCGTTGCGGCCGTTCAATACGTTCGACACCGTGCTGGTCGAGACGCCCGCGCGGTTGGCCACATCGTGGATGCTGCTCACTCAATGCTCTCCATGTCTTCGATCGAAATTCACAAGCCCATCCGTGTCGGCAGCCACAGCGAGAACGCCGGCACCAGCGCCAGCACCACCAGCGTCACGAACAGCACGACCAGGTATTTCATCATCGGCCGGGCCACGTCTTTCACATTGGTGCCGGTGATGGCGCAGGTCGCGAACAGGCCCAGGCCCACCGGCGGGGCGAACAGCCCGAGGCCCATCGCGATGACCATCACCGTGCCGAAGTGCAGCGGGTTCACGCCGAGCTGTGCCGCGATGGGCGTCAGCAGCGGGCCGAAGATGATCAACGCTGGCGCACCTTCGAGCACGGCGCCGAACACGATCATGATCAACATCGACAGCAGCACGAACATGGTGCTGCCGTACGAATGCGCGAAGCCGATCATGAAGGACGAGAGGTACTGCGGGATCTGCTGGATCGTCAAGGCGAACGACAGGCTCGACGCCGCCGCGACGATGAACAGGATGCCGCCCGCCATCGAGGCCGAGCGCACGAAGAGCTGCATCACCGAGCGCACCGTGAGCTCGCGAAACGCCAGCCAGCCGATCACCAGCGCATACATCACCGCGAAGGCCGACACTTCGGTCGAGGTCGCCACGCCGGACGTGACGCCCTTGCCGATCATCGCCACCATGATCAGTGCGACCAGCGCGCCGCCGAGCAGGCGGAACATCGGCGTGCGCACTTCGAAGGCTTCGTCGGGGTTGATCTTGTGGCCGACATACACGGTCACCGCCGCCAGCGAGAACGCAAGCACCGCGGCCGGTACCAGCCCTGCCATGAACAGCCCGGCAATCGAGATGTTGGCAACGAAGCCCATGATGATCATGTTGATGCACGGCGGAATGGTCTCGGCCATGACGGCGGTGCAGGCGAGCAGGCCGGCGGTCTCGTTCGGGTCCTGCCGCGTCTTGCGCACGGCCGGCATGATGATGCCGCCGACCGCCGCGATGTCGGCCAGCTTGGAGCCCGACACGCCCGAGAAGAAGGCCGTCGCCGTGATCGTGATCAGCCCCAGGCCGCCCCGCAGCCGGCCGAACATCCGAAGCAGCAACTCGATGAGCCGCGACGACATGCCGTTGGCTTCCATCAGCAACCCGGCCAGCACGAAGAACGGAATGGCCAGCAGCACGTAGTGGTCGGTGCCCGCCATCACCTGCTGCGAATACACCAGCATCGGCAGCGACGGGTCGGCCATGAAATACACCAGCGACGACAGCGCCAGCACGAACGCAATCGGCACGCCGAGCAGCAAGCCACCGAGAAAGCCGGCCGTGAGCAGCGCCCAGGGTGGGATCGCATGCGCCGGCAACAGCATGTTCCAGGCGCACACCAAGGCCACCATCGCCAGCCCCGCGGCCAGCGTGCCCCACACCACGCGCGGCGGCCCGTTCACCGCATTGGCCAGGCCGAACAGCGTCATGAACAGGCTGCCGATGGTGACGGGGTAGACATACATCCATTGCGGAAAGCCGATCGGCGTGCTCATGCTGTACGAGTCGACCAGCAGTTCGCAGGACGATGCGAACAGGCCCGCCGACACGCCCACGATGATCCAGCCGCTGAACTGCAGCAGCGCCGGTTGCCAGCGCGCCGGCAGCATGCCGCGGAACAGGTCGATGCCGACATGCCGGCTGCGCGCCAGCACGGTCGCCGCGCCGAAGAACACCTGGATGACCATCAACGCGCGGGCCACCTCCTCGGCCCAGTCGAAGGGCGAATGCAGGAAGTAGCGGAAGATGACCGAGACGAATACCACCAGCACGTCGACGGCCAGCACCGCTCCCGCGACGTACTCGGTGACGTGCATGAGCCAGGCGAGCCATCGTCCGGAAGCATGGCTGACGTCGAAGCCGAGCGCGGGGGTGGCAGGCGCCACGTTCGCTTCGGGGATGGCTGGCAGCACGCTCGACATGTCAGTTGCTCACCCGGCATCGATTCATCCGCGCGCCGAAGAAATGGCGGCGAACAGCGGCGCGGTCTCGGGGTACTGCTTGGCAAACCCCGACCACAGCTTCTCGTCCATCTCCTTGCGCACCTGATCGCGCTCGTTCTTCGCCATCGGCGAGAAGGTGATGCCCAGCTTCTTGAGTTCCTCGATGGCCTGCATGCCCTTGGTCGCCCCGATGGTGCGCTGCTGCGTTGTCGCGTCGGCGGCGGCCTTCAGGAAGGCGGGCTGGAGGTTGGCGGGGATCTTGTCCATCGCGCGCTTGCCGGCCACGCACACCATGGGGCTGAACAGGTGCTCGGTGGTCCAGCAGTACTTCACCACTTCGTTGAGCTTGTTGGCGACCACGGTGGCGGCGTCGTGCTCGAAGCCGTCGACCACGCCGGTCTGGGCTGCCATGTAGAGCTCGCCGAAAGAGATCGGCGTCGGTATCGCGCCCATGATCTTGAAGGTCTCGATGAAGGCTGGCGTGGGCAGCACGCGCAGCTTCACGTTCTTGATGTCTGCCAGCGACTTGACCGGTTGCTTCGTGTAGACGCTGCGCGCGCCGAAGTGCTGGGCCCAGGTGAGGACCTGGCAGCCGGTGCCTTTCTGCAGCATGTCGTTGAGCTTGGCGCCGACGCCGCCATCGAGCGATTTCGCCACGTGGTCGTAGCTGTCGAAGAGGTAACCCAGGTCGAGCATGCCGAACTGCGGCGTCACGGTGGCCCAGATCGACGAGCCCGTGGTCATCATGTCGATGGAGCCCACCTTCACCTGCTGCACCACGTCGGCTTCCTTGCCGAGTTGGTTGTTGGGGAAGTAGTCGATTCTGATCTGGTCGCCCACCGCCTTCTTCAGGTTGGCCTGCATCAACTCCGTCCATACGGCGTGGGCCGAGTTCTGGTCGGCCGCGAGGGAAGAGGACAGCCGCAACGCGATCGGCGCCTGTGCGCCGGCCGTCCGAGCCAGGCCGATGGTCGCCGCCGCAAGGGAAACAGCCGAGGAAGCCCGGACGAACCTGCGCCTTGAAATCATGGTCATCTTGTGTCTCCTGTCTTTGGGTAAACGGCTCCATCGCATGGTGGAACGATTTACTGTATCGATACACAAAATGACGGTCAACGCGGCGGCGTAGGTGTATTCCTTGGTGTCGGAGTGAACCGGAAAGGCAAAAGGCGCTGCCCTCCGGAGAGGTGCCGCGCCTTGAAGAAACCGCGCGGGCGCGCGATTTCAGGCGGGCTGTGGGTGCCTCGCTCTCAGTGCACGGCGACCTTCGGTCCGGGCACGAAGCCGGCCTTGCGCTTTCCAACGGCCATCACCAGCAGGGCGCCGGAGGCAAAGTAGCACACCATGACGGCGTAGATGCCGGCAGTGGGACTGCCTGTGGCTTTGGTGATGGCAGCGTTGATGGATGGAAAGACTGATGGGCCGATTGCACCCAGGCTGCTGACGAAGGCAATGCCACCAGCAGCCGACGCCTTGGGCAGGTACTCGGTGGCGGCGGTCCAGAAGAGCGGCGTCGCGGCCGTCATGCCAATCGTTGCAAAGCACAGTGCCACCAGGGATCCCGTGAGGTTGCCGATAGTGAGCGTGGTGATGCCCATGCCGATGGCGGTCAGCGCAACGCATATGAAATAGTGAAAGCGCCGCTCGCCCGTCCGGTCAGAATTGCGGCCGATCAGGATCATCCCGATGACGCCGAAGACGTTGGGAATGGCGGCCAGCAGGCCGACGTGCAGCACGTCCTTGACGCCCCAGCTCTGGATCAGGGTAGGGGTATAGAAAATGATGGTGTAGGCGCAACCCAGCAAGATGAAGTACGCCGCTGCAAACACGTAGACCCTCGGGTCGCGCAGCACTTCTCCGAACGAATGACCACTGTGAGCGTTGCTGCCGCTGACGTCCGTTTCAAGGTTGTAGCGCACGAGGTTCTTTTCGGACTCGGACAACCACTTGGCCTGGTCCGGCTTGTCGTCCAGGCAGAAAAACACCAGGGCACCGAGCATGAGAGCCGGTATGCCTTGGGTCAGGAACAGCCATTGCCACCCATGCCAGCCGTTCACGCCGTCGAGATACTTGAGTGTGCCGCCGGAGATGGGGCCTGCCAGCACGCTGATGATGGCAGTCGCCGACATGAAGATCGCGATCACCTGCCCGCGCCGCACCGACGGATACCAGTAGGTGAAGTAGAGGATGACGCCAGGGAAAAAACCCGCCTCGCATGCGCCGAGCACGAAGCGGACGACGTAGAACTGCATGGGGGTTTCGACGAACATCATCCCGGCAGCGCAGGCTCCCCACAGGAGCATGATGCGAAGCATGGTTTTCCGGGCGCCGATCTTTGCCAGCAGGAGATTGCTCGGTACTTCGAAAATCAGGTAGCCGACGAAGAACATGCCGGCGCCAAGCGCGTAGACCTCGTTGTCCCAAGGCAGTGTCTTCTTCATGCCCAACTGCGCATAACCGACGTTGACCCGGTCGAGGAACGCGATCATGTAGGAAAGCAGCAGGATGGGCAGAAGCCGCCAGCCTATCTTCTTGTAAAGCGCTTCAACCCGGCCCTTGTCGGCGGCGTGCGCGGCGAGAGTGCCTGGAACGGCACTTGCGTTTGAACTCATGATTTGCCTCCCACGCGTCAATGCGCGTATTTTTGTGGAGGCGATGCTATAGGTGCGTTATTTTCGCGATCTGTCGCATGCGGGACATCTAGGGTTTGCGTTGATGTCCTGCGTCGAATCGACGCCTTGGCTGACATCAAAAGCAACTAAATCGAAAGTAAACAGTTGAAATTTGCAATTAATTGATGTCCATTTGACTCTGATGGCCGCATGTCCAACGATTCGCTGAAGCTCTACCGCGCGAAGCGCAACTTCGCCGTCACGCCCGAACCCGCGGAAGGTGGGACGACGCGTGGCGGATCGCTCGCGTTCGTGATCCAGAAGCACTGGGCCAGCCGGCTGCACTACGACTTTCGGCTCGAACTCGATGGCACGATGAAGAGTTGGGCCGTGCCCAAGGGGCCGAGCTACGACCCGCACGACAAGCGCATGGCGGTGCAGGTGGAGGACCATCCGGTCGCCTACAACCAGTTCGAGGGCGTCATCCCCGAGGGCCAGTACGGCGCCGGCAAGGTGGTGATCTGGGATGAAGGCACCTGGACGCCACTGGAAGATGCGCACGAGGGCTACCGTGACGGCATGCTCAAGTTCGAACTGCACGGGCACAAGATGCACGGGCGCTGGGCGTTGATCCGCATCAAGGGCCGTGGCGAGAAGCAGGTCCCCTGGTTGCTGATCAAGGAAAAGGACGCCTTCGTCAGGCCTGCGGCGGAGTTCAGCCTGGTCGATGAAATGCCCGACAGCGTGGTGCCGTTGCGGTCGCGTGCGGCGTCGACTGCGCGGGCCCCCGCGCGCAAGTCGCGAGGGAAGCCATCGGCCGACATTCCTGGCGACATTCCCGGCGAGAAGGCGGCGTTGCCCCTGAAATTGCAGCCGCAATTGGCCGCGTTGGTCGACAAGGTTCCAGCCAATGCGGCAGAGTGGTCGTACGAACTGAAGTTCGACGGTTATCGCCTGCTGGCACGGGTCGAGGGCAAGGCCGTCCAGCTGTTCACCCGCAACGGCCATGACTGGACGCACAAGCTGGCGCACCTCGTTGGCGCGATCCAGGCATTGAAGCTCGACTCCGGCTGGCTCGACGGCGAAATCGTCGTTCTCGACGACAAGGGCGTGCCGGATTTCCAGGCGTTGCAGAACGCGTTCGACAGCAGCCGCACTGCGGGCATCGTCTACTACCTTTTCGACGCGCCGTTCCTCAATGGCCGCGACCTGCGCAAGGAGCCGCTGGAAACCAGGCGCACGATCCTGCACGAACTGCTGGCCCGTCCGCCCGCGGCCCTTCGCTTCAGCGAAAGCTTCGATGCCCGGCCGCAGGACCTGTTGGCATCCGCATGCCGCATGGGCCTCGAGGGCTTGATCGGCAAGCGGCGCGACGCGCCCTACGTCATGCGCCGCGCGGACACCTGGATCAAGCTCAAATGCGCGCGGCGGCAGGAATTCGTCATCGCCGGCTACACAGATCCCCAAGGCACGCGCAGCGGCTTCGGCTCGCTGCTGCTGGCTGTGCATGACGAGCAGGGCAAGCTGAACTACGCCGGCAACGTCGGCACGGGTTTCGACGAGAAGACGCTGCTCGGCCTGAAGAAGCGCCTCGATGCGCTGGCCGCGCGCAAGTCGCCGCTCAGCGGCCCGACCGAACTGGATCGCACGGCGCACTGGGTCGAGCCCGGCCTGCTGGCGGAGGTGAGTTTTGGCGAATGGACCCGGACCGGCCGCATTCGCCATGCGGTGTTCCACGGGCTGCGTGCCGACAAACCGGCGAAGGCGATCGTTCGCGAACGACCCAAGGAGGCGCCATCCATGGCTGCACGACCACTCGGCCCTTCCATGCCCAAGGTCACCCATCCGGAGCGTGTCATCGACGCGTCGACCGGCCTGACCAAGCTGGACCTGGTGCGCTTCTACGGACTGGTGGCGCCGCTCCTGCTAGTGCACCTGAAGGCTCGCCCGGTGTCCCTGGTGCGGGCGCCGGCGGGTGTGCAGGGAGAGCTGTTCTTCCAGAAGCACCTTGAAGGCCGCATGCCGGGCGTGAAGCCGCTGGACCAGGCGCTCGATCCGGCGCATCCCGCCTATCTGGAAGTGCCCAACGCGCAAGCCGTGTTGTCTGCGGCGCAGATGAACGTGGTGGAGTTCCACACCTGGAATGCGGTCAAGTCGGCGATCGACAAGCCCGATCGCATGACCTTCGACCTCGACCCCGGCGAGGGCGTCACATGGAAGTCGATGCAGAAGGCCGCGCACCTGGTGCGCGTGCTGTTGAAAGAGCTGGGGCTGGTGTCATTCGTGAAGACCAGCGGCGGCAAGGGCCTGCATGTGGTGGTGCCGCTGAAGAAGCAACACGACTGGGAGACGGTCAAGTCTTTCTCGCAGGCGATCGTGCAGCACCTTGCGCGAACCATCCCGCAGTTGTTTGTCGCCAGGAGCGGGCCGAAGAACCGGGTCGGGAAGATCTTTCCGGACTATCTGCGCAACGGCTTTGGCGCCACCACGGCGGCGGCTTGGTCGGCCCGGGCCAGGCCGGGGCTGGGGGTGTCGATTCCGTTGACTTGGGACGAAGTCGATGAGGTCCGCGGCGGCGCCCAATGGAGCATCGCCAACGTTCACGAACGGCTCGACCGGGGCAACGATCCGTGGAAGGGCTATGCGCCGCAGGGGTTGGGAAAGGCGATGAAACTGCTCGACTTCACGGGCTGAGCCGCGACTGCCAGGCCCGCGCTGGCAGCTTGGCTAGGCGCTCACTGCGTTGAACGCGACCTGCGCGGGGCCGGGTTCCAGATCGCCAAAACTGGTTTCGTTGGCCGCCGACAGCGCGAGCACCGTGTCGGCCAGTGGGTAGTACCAGCCCGCGTCATCGATCGCCTCTTCGATGCCGGTCGCGTCGATCGAAGGCAGGGCTTGCAAGCCGGGTGCTTCGACTTCATCCACGCCCTCGCTGGAGAGTGTCTGCGGCGGCCCCTCGCTGGACCAGAGCAGGGTGCAGAACGACAGGACCGTGATCCCGAACAGCGCCTGCCATCCCACGAGTGCCACCGCCGCACCCGTCAGGAGCAAACTGGAGAGAAGGAGAAATGGCTTTGTCATGCATCCAATGCTGCCTTTTTTTTGGGGAGCAGGCCAGTGACTGAATAGGATTATTTCACGGTGTTTTCGAATTCAATTGCCAGCTGGTACACCAAACTACTAGCTTTCGTGGTGGTTGGTGATTTTTTGAAGGTTAAAAAAATATCACCCATTTGGGGGGTGTTATTTTTGTAGGAGAGTGCCTACATAGTTCCACTGGCCGCAGGAATTTTGTTGATTCAATAATGTAGGATTTGCCCTACACGCAATTTTGGTGTCGTCCTACGCAAGGGCGGAATTGATTGGTGTAGCCCGCCTGCAGATTCGTGCCGTGAGTCAAGCGCATGATGGTCCCCAAGGGGGAACTGGCGGTCTGCCGGTCCGCGCGCCATTCCCCTGTTCCAGTGAGTTCCCGCAAAATTCCGGCGCGTGGGAGTTTCGGATCGGCCGACTCAGATACTATTTATTATCTGGATGAATTGCGTTCCGGTGGTCGCGTACTTTTCGGTATCGAACTTCTTCGCGATCCAGGATTTCGGTATTCCAAGTCCTAACTCAAGCAGCATTTAAATATTTCATTGAATGAAATGGCAAAAGCCGCCTGACGAAAGCGTCCTCGCCGCCGGGGCTTCATGACCGCGACGAGCCACGCGGCCATGCGCTTGTATTCAATTAATTGCATCTGAATGAAGAGTTGTCCTGTTGCGCAGCAACAGCGGCCGACTTGTCAAATCGCCAGAAAGTGGCAAGCTGCCAATCGTTGCTTCGTTCCTGGAGAAGTCGATGGCTGCACGCTCCCTTGCATCCCTGTCGCTTGGCTTTGGCCTGGTGTCGATTCCGGTGCGCCTTTACTCGGCGACCGAAAGCGCCGGCGCGGTGCGCTACAACCTGCTGACCAAGGATGGCGCGCGCGTGAAGCAGCAGTACGTCTCCGAGAAGGATCCGTCGGTCGTCGTGCCGAGGTCCGAGATGGTCAAGGGCTACGAGTTCGAGAAAGACCGCTACGTGCTGTTCGAACCCGCCGAGCTGAAGTCGCTGGAGGAGGGCGGCAGTCACCTGATCGACATCGTGTCCTTCATTCCCGAGAAGGCGGTCGACCCCATCTACTTCGACAAGGCCTATTTCCTCGCGCCCGACAAGCGCGGCGGCAAGCCCTACAACCTGCTGAAGGCGGCCATGCTCGAAAGCGGCCGTTGCGCGCTGGCGCGCTGGGTGTGGAAATCGAAGCAATACGTGGTGCAGGTGCGTGCGCAGGACGAGGGGCTGGTGCTGCAGCAACTGCTGTACGCAGACGAGGTCCGTTCGCTGAAGGATCTGGATATCGAGCAGGTGACGCCCTCGGCGCCCGAGCTCAAGCTCGCGCTCCAGTTGATCGACCAGATCTCCGCCGACACCTACGAGCCGACGATGTTCGAGGACGAGGAGAAAAAGCGCATCCTCGCCGCCATCGACGCCAAGATCGAAGGCAAGCAGGTGGTGGCTGTCGACCATCCGGAAGACACGCACGGCGGCGCCGAGGTGATCGATCTCACCGAGATGCTGCGCGCCAGCCTCTCGCGTGGCGCCAGGCAGCCCGCGAAGCGCCCGGCAAAGCCGTCGGCCGCCGAGGTGGAAGAAGTGGTCACGCCGATGGCGCAGCCCAAGGGCGCCAAGCGCGCACCCAAGCCGGCAAAGGCGGCGGAAGAAGCCGTGGCGCCGGTGCGTGCACGCGCGCGGAAGTAAGTGAGCGCCGCCGCGCCGCCCGCACCCACGGCCGATTCGCTGCGCGGCATCCGACAGGCGTCGGGCCTGAGCCGCCATGCGGTGGCGAAGCTGATCGAACTCGGCTTCGTGGACCCGTCGCGCGACCCGGGCGGCGGTTGGCGCTTCACCTTCCAGGACCTGGTGCTGCTGCGCTCGGCACATGAGCTGCGCGCCGCGGGGATTCCGACGCGGCAGATCCTGCGTTCCCTGCGCCGCCTGAAGGGCTCGCTGCCGGCGGAGGCACCGGTCAGCGGACTGAGAATCACGGCCGTGGGCGACCGCATCGCGGTGCGGGCGGGCGGCTCGCAATGGGAACCAGACACGGGCCAGTTGGTGATGGACTTCAGCGTGGCGCCGGGCACCGGCGCTTCCGGTTCGATCAGCCACCTGTCGAAACCAGTGGCGGGCAAGGGCGGCGCTGCGCCGCCGATCGATGTGGACACGATCTTCACGCAGGCGGAGGACCTCGAGGAGACCGACGCCGCCGCGGCCGAGGCCGCGTACCGGCAGGTGCTGGCACTGCAACCGGACCACGCGCATGCCTACCTCAACCTCGGCTTCATGATGTGCGAGGCCGCGCGCTGCGAGGAAGCCGTGCGGCTGCTGGACGAGGCCGTCCTGCACTGCCCCGACGATCCATTGGTGCACTACAACCGCGCCGTGGCCCTCGAAGGCCTGGACCGTGTCGCGGAAGCGCTCGAAAGCTATGAGCAATGCCTTCGCCTGCGGCCGGATATTGCGGACGCGCACCAGAACGCGGCGCTGCTTTACGCGCGCGAGGGCCGCAAGCAGCTGGCGATCCGGCATTTCAGCGCATACCGGCGCCTGATAGCCAAGTCCTGAACACGAGGGTGCACGAAATCCCGCGTGCACTGACGCCCGCGTCCGACTTCCGGACCCGTCCGCGATAGGCACCCTCGGGTCCTTATCGACATCAGGGCATTGCAATGGACAGCGTTCTTCAGTTCAACTCCCCGGGTCTCGAGACGCCTGGTTTCGAGCCGCCTTCGCGCTGGCTCATGCTGGCCGAGGCCCGCGCCGTCTATGAGGCTGGCGCGGCGCTGGCGCTGTGGCCGTTGCTGCAGATGACGCCGCGCGGCGACGGTCATGCGGTGCTGGTGTTGCCCGGCCTGGGCGCTGGCGATCGTTCCACCGAATTGATGCGGCGCTTCTTGCGCAGCCGCGGATACGACGCGCAGGGCTGGGGCCTGGGGCAGAACCTGGGCCCGCGCGCCGGAGTGGAGGCGCGCATGTTGCGCAAGCTCAAGTCGCTGCATGCGGCGCGCGGCAAGGTGAGCCTGGTCGGCTGGAGCCTGGGCGGCGTGTATGCCCGCATGATGGCTTCGCTGCGGCCGGACATGGTGCGCGGCGTCGTGACCCTGGGCACGCCCTTCACCGGGAGCCCGCGCGCGACCCGGGCGTGGCACATCTACGAGAAGGTCAGCGGACAGCCCGCGGAAGACTCGGCGCGCCGCCAGCTCGTGACGCCGACGCCGCCGGTGCCGACCACTTCGATCTTCAGCCGCACCGATGGCGTGGTCTCGTGGCGCTGCAGCGTCGAGCAGCCGGGCGCGGCTGCGGAAAACATCGAAGTGCTGGCGAGTCACCTCGGCCTGGGTGCGCATCCGGCCGTGTTCTATGCGCTGGCCGATCGGCTGGCCCAGCCGCAAGACGCGTGGAGGCCCTTCGACCGTTCGCGAATCGGCGCCTGGGTGTTCCCGGACCCGGCGCGGGCGCAATGAAGCGAGAGGCTTCTGGCCACATCCCATGCCACAACCGCTGTCCGACCGAGAGGCTGTCGCTGCCGTCCTCGTGATGATGGTCCGCGCGCGGTTGGTCGCCACCCATGCCGGCAAGACGCTTCGCACCGGGCTCCAGTCGAGCGTGCCAGTGAGCGAGCGGCCCGCCGTCCGGCGCGGCCTCGATGCGTTGCTGGACCACGGCATCCTGGCGATGAACGGGGAATTCATCGGCTTTTCGCCGAAGGGGCGGATGTACCTGGCCCACGTACAGCTGGCGCTTGGCCAGGCGCCATCGGCCTATGAGCACGATGACGAAAGCCCGGCCGTGCGGGCGGCCTTGATCGAGGCCATCGAGGCGGATGAGCGCTTCGAGCCCTACGCCAGCATGGAAGAGGTGCAGTCGCTGCCGGCGCGCCTGGAAAGCCATGGGCCCAAGCCCAAGCCCAAGCGCAAGCGAAAGACACGCGGAAGTTGGCTGCTGCCGCTGGCGCTGGCCGCCGGAGCCGCTGCCTTCTACGCGCTGAGGATGTAGCGCTCGAGCTGCCACCACGAGGGCAGCAGGCGACGGACCTCCGGCCGCTCGAAGCGGTCGTCCAGCAGGTAGACGACCCCCGAATCGCTCTCCGTGCGAATCACGCGTCCCGCCGCCTGCACCACCTTGCGCAGGCCCGGATAGAGGTAGGTGTAGTTGTAGCCCTGGCCGCTGAAAAGCGTTTCCATCCGCTCGCGCATGACCTCGTTCATGGGGTTGTGCTGCGGCAGGCCCAGGCTCGCGATGAACGCGCCGATCAGCCGGTCGCCCGGCAGGTCCACACCCTCGCCGAACGCGCCTCCCAGCACCGCGAAGCCCACGCCCTGGCCACCCGCCTGGAAGCGTGCGACAAAGGCCTCGCGATCGGCCTCCGCCATGCGCCGCGACTGCGACCAGGTCGGGATGTCGGGCCAGCGTTGCGCACAGGTTTCGTGTGCCGCCTCCAGGTAGTCGAAGCTGCTGAAGAAAGCGAGATAGTTGCCCGGCCGCCGCATGAACTGCGCGCCGACCAGGTCGATCAGTGCGTCGAGCGAGCCGGCGCGGTGATGGAAGCGGGTCGAGATGCGCGGCGTGACCTGCACGCTCAGCTGATGCGGCTGGAACGGTGACGCCACGTCCAACTCCAGCGTGTCGTCGGGCAGGCCAAGCACGTCGCGGTAGAAGGGGAAGGGCGCGATGGTGCCGGAGAAGCAGACGGTCGACATCGACGCCGCGAAGCGCGGCTTGAGGAACGGCGCGGGCACCAGGTTGCGGATGGTCAGCGCGTCGCCGCCGGCATCGTCGCCCGAGGTGACTTCGAATACCGAATGCGAGCCGAACGCATCCGACAAACGCAGGAAGTACACCATGTCGAAGAAGAAGCGCTGCAGCGGCCCGTGCGCGTCCCTGGGCGTGGCGGCAAAGTGTTCGGCGATGGCCGAGACCGCCTCCTGCAGCGGTTGCAGCAGGCGCTCCGGAATGGCATCGAGGGCCGCGTAGCCGGCGGCTTGTCCTGCCTGCAACGCACGCCACTCCCGGCGCAGGGCCACGAGCCGCGGCTTGATGCCTGTGGGCGCCGCGCGTTGCGCCTCCTCGAAGGGCTGCGCAGCCAGCGGCGCCGTGTACATCCCGCGGGCGCGCTCCAGCAGGTTGTGCGCTTCATCGACCAGCACCGCGACGCGCCATTCCTCCTCCTTGGCCAGCGCGAAGAGGAAGGCGCTGCTGTCGAAGTAGTAGTTGTAGTCCGCGACGATGACATCGCTCCAGCGCGCCATTTCCTGCGCGAGGAAGTAGGGGCAGACGGCATGGGCCTGCGCAATGCTGCGCAGTTGCGCGCGGCCGAGTTCGCGCGTGCCGATGGCTTCGCGGCGGGCATCGGGCAGGCGGTCGTAGAAGCCGCGCGCCAGCGGACAGGCCTCGCCGTCGCAGGACTTGCCGGGGTGCTCGCAAGCCTTCTCGCGCGCCGTGAGCTCCAGCACGCGCAGTGATTCGCTGTCGCGGCCCGCAAGGCCCAGCGCTTCGAGCGCGACCGCGCGACCCGGGGTCTTCGCGGTGAGGAAGAAGATCTTGTGCGTCTTCTGCGTGGCCCAGCCCCGGAGCAAGGGCCAGGTGGTCGCCACCGTCTTGCCGATGCCGGTGGGCGCCTGCGCGATGAGGCAGCGCCCCGCGGCAGCGGCGCGGTACACGCCTCGGGCCAGTTCGCGCTGGCCGGGCCTGAAGGCCGCATGCGGGAAGGACAGCGATCCGAGTTCGCGTTGCAGCGCGCGTTGGCGGTCGCCTTGCCGTTCGGCCCAGGCCATGAAGGTCACGCAGAGGTGCTCGAAATGGGCGCGCAAGGCATCGCGTGGCCAACGCTCCTCGAGCACGGTCTCCTCGCCGCTGGCCAGGTCGAGATACACGAGCGCCACGGCGATCTCGTCCAGCGACTCGCGCTCGCACAGCATCCAGCCGTAGCACCTGGCCTGCGCCCAGTGCAGCGCCCGGTGGTTCGCGCGGATCGCGTCGAAGCTGCCCCGGAAAGTCTTGATCTCCTCGACGCGTCGGCGCCTGGCGTCGTAGCCGTCCGCGCGCCCGCGCACCAGCAGGCCCGCACCGATGGCGGACAGCGTCACCTCGCGCTCATAGTCCGCGCCACGCCGCGATTGCACCAGGCTGTGGCCAGCCATGCCTTCCTGCGCGCTGGGCACCGGCACGAAGCGGAAGTCCAGGTCGCCCACCTTGGCGCCGAATGCGCACAAGGCCTTGACCGAGACCGCCGCACGCGCAGCAGCCAGTGGCGGCGGCGCCTCGGCACAGTCAGCCGATGGCGGCTGCGCCTGGGCGGAAGCGGTGGTGTCGGAGGACATGGGGGTTGGATTGTGGGGCAGGCGATCCTGGCAGGCAGCTTCCGGGCAACCCGTGAAATATCTCCACAAGTCCCTTCGCTCAGGTTGGTTGTATACACGGCTGAAAACAGACTTTAGGGTAAACCCTTAAACTACAGCCCATACCACAGATCAACCCAGTAACTGAAAGGACCACACCATGTCGCTCCTCCATCGTGCCATCTCCGCCCTGCAACGCAGCTTCCAGTCCCAACAGGAAATCGAAGACGCCTACCTGGCCGGTTCCGTCGACATCTATGACCTCGAGCGTCGCATGCGCGCACTCGACGAGCGCGACACCCAGGAGCCCTTCCACCTGCGCCACTCGATCTAAAGAGTTCGCAGCATCCTTTCGGCAGCGGAGCGCCGGCAGGCAGGTCCTGCACATGCTCCGTATCAGGTCGCGGCCAGACGCCGGACCCACGCAGCGACGCTGTCGAGCGCCTGCGCCAGCACCTCGTCGTCATTGCGGCCGGTGCGCTTGAGCACGTGGAAGGCGTGATCCGCGTGCTCGATCTCGACGATGGTCGCCCGTTCTCCCAGATCGGCAACGACCGAGCGAATCTTTCCCAGCTCCGCCAGCTTGTCGATCGTGCCCTGGATGAACAGCATCGGCACCCGCACGTCGGATAGATGCTTTGCGCGGGTGATGGAAGGTTCTCCCGCCGGATGCAGCGGAAATCCCAGGAACACCAGGCCCGCCACGGAGGGCAGCAAGCCCAGCGCCTGCGCCTGCGAGGTCATGCGGCCGCCGAAGGACTTGCCGCCGGCCACCAGCGGCAGCGATCCGAAGCGCCGTGATGCCTCGGCAACGGCCGCCCGGACCGTCGCATGCGCCTTGGCGGGCGTGTCCGGCCGCTTGCCGCCGGCCTCCATGTAGGGGAACTGATAGCGCAAGGTCGCGATGCCTCGCTGGGCCAGGCCCTCGGCGGCGGCGGCCATGAAGTGATGTGTCATGCCTGCGCCGGCGCCGTGGGCGAGCATGTAGCAGGCCACCGGGTCTGGTGGCGCCAGCGCGAGGCCGGAGACGGTGGAACCGTCGTCGAGCGGGATGGTGACCGGTTCTGCTGTGGAAGTCGATGTCATGGCGGTGCCGCGGCAGGGGCGATGGGACGCATCACTCTACTGCGGCAGCGCGGCAAGGGCAGGCTCAGGCGCGTACTTCCGTGCGGGTGCAGACGAGCTGCTGCGCGATCTTCATCCAGGTAGCGTGGAGCGCATCGATCTGCTGGGTCTTCTGCATCATCGCCCTGACGTCGAGCAGGCCGCCGCTCATCACGGACGCCATCATGTCGTGATGCTCGTCGGTGGCGCGCTTCCATGCGTCGTAGGTCTCGGTCAACGTGTCGTGCGTGGTCATGGCGTTTCGGCTCTCTTGTTCAAAGCGGCTGCGAATCGCGCAGGATCAGGCCGATGGAGGCCGCGGCGTGTGAGCCGATACGGACTCCCATGTAGGCCGGGAGCCCGTCGCTGCGCGTGGGAGCCGATCAGGAATCGAGCACCTGGCGCACCTTCAGCGCCAGTTCGTCGACGCTGAACGGCTTGGTCAGCATTCGCGTACCGGGCCCGAGCACGCCGTTGCGCGGGATCGCGCGGCGGGTATAGCCGGTGGTGAAGAGAACCTTCAGGCCCGGCACCCGTTGGCGCGCGCGTTCGGCCAGTTCGCGGCCCGACATCTCGGGCATGACCACGTCGGTGAACAGCATCGAGATGGCGCGTCCCTCGTCGAGCATGCGCAGCGCGTCGTGCGCGCTGGCCGCCTCGATGACGGTGTAGCCCAGTTCGCAGAGGGCCTCGACCGACACGGTGCGCAGCCGCTGCTCGTCCTCCACCACCATGACGATTTCCGCCTGCGTGCCACGCCGAACCTGCGTGCGCAGCGCGGCAGGCGCGTCTGCAGGCATCGCCTCGCCGGCGTGGCGTGGCAGGTAGATCTTCACGACCGTGCCTCGGCCTGGCTCGGACTCGACCTTCACATGGCCGCCCGATTGCCGCACGAATCCATAGACCTGGCTGAGCCCGAGGCCGGTGCCCTTGCCCACGCCCTTGGTCGTGAAGAAGGGCTCGAAGGCACGGGCCATGACATCGGGCGTCATGCCCTGGCCGGAGTCGGTGGCGGCAATGCGAACGTACGCGCCGGCGCTGATCGCGTATTCCCTCGCGTCCACGTCGTCGATCGTGACGTTCGACGTCTCCAGCGTGAGCTTGCCGCCATCGGGCATGGCGTCGCGGGCATTCACGCACAGGTTGAGGACCGCGTTCTCCAATTGCGTGCGGTCGGCCATGACATGCCCGACCTCCGCGCCGAGCGCCGTTTCGACGCGGATCGGTTCGCCGAGGGTGCGCATGAGCATGTCGCTCATGCCGGCGACCAGGCCGTTGACGTCGACCGGCTCTGGCGCCAGCGATTGCTGCCGCGAGAAGGCCAGCAGGCGGTTGGTGAGCGCGGCGGCACGGCGCGTGCCGTCGATGGCCGCGTCGACGAAGCGTTCGACGTCGGTGTCGTTCTTGGCCAGCTTGCGTTGCAGCAGGTTCAGGCTGCCCATGATCACGGCCAGCATGTTGTTGAAGTCGTGCGCGATGCCGCCGGTGAGCTGGCCGACGGCCTCCATCTTCTGGACCTGGCGCAGCTGCTCCTCGGCCTTGGCGCGCTCGTCGACCTCGTCGAGCACGCGCTGCTCCAGCGTGGCGTTGAGCGATTGCAGCGCGGCTTCGGCGCGGCGGCGTTCGGCCACCTCGCGTTCGGCGGCCTGGAACAGCCGGGCGTTGTCGATGGCGATGGCGGCCTGCGCACCGATGCCCACCAGCAGGCGCTCGTGGCGGGCGGTGAAAACGCCGGGCTCCGGATGGCCGAAGAAGAGTCCGCCCAGCACTTCGCCCGAGCGGGAGACGACGGGCGCGGCCAGGTAGCTGCGCACCGGCAGGTGGCCCTGTGGCATGCCGAAATGCGGATGGTTCCTGCCGTAGCGCGGGTCGAGCAGGATGTCGTCGGAACGCACGATGCCTTCGCCTTTGAAGGTCGGCGCGAACACCGCCGTGTTGCGTGGCATCGGGAACTTCGAGAAGGCCTCGCGCGGCACGCCCGATAGCGCGTACAGCATGTAGCTCTCGCCCTTCTCGTCCAGCAGGTTGTAGAAGAAGGCGCCGAAGCCCGCGCCCGTGAGCGCGGTAGCCGCATCGGTGACGACCTGCACCGCGCGGTCGAGGTTCAGCTCCGCGGCCACCGCCGTGCCCACCTTGTTGAGCAGTTCGAGGCTGCGCGCTTCTTCCTGCATCAGCCTGGAGCCTTGCAGCCTCGTGACCGACAGTTCGATGTTGGCCGCGACGCGGGCCAGCAGTTCGCGCGCGCTGAAGGGCTTGACCAGGTAGTCGTCGGCGCCGCGGCGCAGGCCCTCGACCTTGGCCTCCTCGCCTGCGCGTGCCGACAGGACGACCACCGGCACGGTGTGCAGCCCGGCGTCGGCGCGCAGCTTGCGCAGCAGCTCGAAGCCGTCGACGCGCGGCATCATGACGTCGGTCAGGATCAGGTCGGGCCGCTGGCGGCGGGCGGCCAGGAAGGCCTCCTCGCCATTGGCCGTGCAGGTGAGTTCGTAGTGCGGCGAGAGCAGGCGGCGCAGGTAGTCGCGCATGTCGGCGTTGTCATCGGCGAGCAGGACGTGCGGGCGCTTGCCGGTGGCATCCTGGTGTTGCGCGGGTGGCGCGGCGACGTCGCTCATCGCGTCGATGTCCTCCGGAAGCCAGCGCAAGGCCTCGCTGACGAAGACTTCGGCGCGCGTGGCTGTCGAAGCCTGGGTGCGCGCGCCTTCGACGCGGTCCTGCGGCAGGTGCGTGGAGCCGAAGGGGATGCGGACTTCGAAGGTGGTCCCGCGGCCGGGCTCGCTGTCGACCGACACCGAGCCCTTGTGCAGCTCGACCAGTTCCTTGACCAGGGCCAGTCCCATGCCGGTGCCTTCGTGCGTGCGGCCGCGCGCGCCCTCGACGCGATGGAAGCGGTCGAACACGCGCGGCACCTCGGCTTGGGGAATGCCGGTGCCTGTATCGCTCACGCGCAGCACGGCATCCCCATCGTCTTCCGCGATGTCGACCGTGATGCCGCCTTCCAGCGTGAACTTGAAGGCGTTGGAGACTAGGTTGAGAACGATCTTCTCCCACATCTCCGGATCGACATGGACCGGCTGCGACAAGGCGGGCGCGCGAATGCCCAGGACCAGGTCGGCCTTCTCGCAGGCCGATCGGAAACTGCTGGCCAGGTCACGCGTGAGCGCGGCAAGGTCGACCGGTTGGTAGGCCGCCTGGATGCGGCCCGCCTCGACGCGCGAGAAATCCAGCAGCGTGTTGACCAGCTTCTGCAGCCGCAGGCCATTGCGCGCGGCCGTCGCGACGCGCTCGCGCTGTCGCTCGGTCAGGGGTTCGTCGTGGTCGAGCATCGCGTCTTCGAGCGGCCCGAGCATCAGGGTCAGCGGCGTGCGGAACTCGTGGCTGATGTTGGCGAAGAACTGCGTCTTCAGTTCGTCGAGCCGCGCCAGTTCCGCGCGCTGCCGCGCGATCTCGCGCTCCTGCGCCTTCTTCTCGGTGATGTCGCGGCCCTCGGCCGTGATGAACACGACCTTGCCGCTGTCGTCCATGACGGGGGAGAGCGAGGCGTCGATGATGATGGTCTCGGCGCCGCTCGCGCGGCCGTAGATCTCGGCATCCCAGCGGACGAATTCGCCCCGGGCGGCGCGCTCGATGGACGCGCGCAGCGTGGCGCCTTCGTCGCGCACCTGCCACCAGAAGGTGGTCCAGAAGGGCCTTCCCTCGACGTCCGAGAGCTTGATGCCGACGCCGTCGAGCGCGACCTGGTTGATTTCGAGCACCGTGCCCTGCGCATCCAGCAAGCCGACGAACTGGACCATGGAGTCCAGCGTGATGCGGGCGATCTTCTGCCGGTACAGCTCGCGCGTGTCGCCGGCCTGGAGGTGCGTGCCGCGGACGTTGACGAGATTGGCCGCCATCGAGGGATTGATCGTCATCTGGAACAGGTGGAGGACGCAGGTGCCAGCACCTTGCGCCCGGCTTCTCCCTGTGGATCCGAGCACTCTTCGACCTGAGAGATTACACGGGAACGAAGGTTCCGGATGTCGGCGCCTTGGCGCTTTACGCACGCATCGGCTCACCGACTCCTTAAATGTCCCATTGACAGAACAATCGAAGCAATGAACCATCCGCGCATGCCACGCATGCCGCTGCCCAAGTACCACCAGATCTACCTGGTGCTGCGCGAGCAACTCGACGAGGGGCGCTTTGCCGAGGGGCTGCCGGGCGAACTGGCGCTGGTAGCGCAGTTCGGCGTGGCGCGCGTGACGGTGCGGCGGGCGCTGGAGCAACTGGCGGCCGAAGGACTGATCGCGCGCAACCCGGGCCGTCGCACGCGGGCGTTGCCACCGGCGGCTGCAGCGGGCGTCGGCGGACACGACGGCGAAGCAACGGGCCGGGCCAACTTGCGCGGCCTGCTCGAGAACCTGGTGACCATGGGGCTGCGCACCTCGGTCAAGGTCATCGACGTGGCAACGATCACGGCATCGAGCCAGGTCGCCGATGCGTTGAAGCTCAACCCCGGCGACCCGGTGCAGAAGGCGGTGCGCGTGCGCTCGACGCGCGAGGGGCCGCTGTCGCACATCACCACCTATGTGCCGGGCGACATCGCGCGGCGCTTCGGCCGGCGCGAGCTGGCGAAGAAGCCGATCCTCATGTTGCTCGAAGAGTCCGGCGTGAAGGTCGGGCGGGCGCACCAGACCATCTCGGCACGGCTGGCAGACAACGTGCTTGCACAACACCTCGAAGTCTCGGTCGGCTCCGCGCTGCTTGCCGTTCGGCGCCTGGTCTACGACGACGCCGAGCGGCCGGTGCAGTGGCTGCACGGCTTCTACCGGCCCGACCGCTACACCTACGAGATGCAGCTTTCCCGCGTGGGCAGCATCGATGCCAAGGTGTGGGTCAGCCAGGATGTGTCAGCCCAGTTCAACTGAAGGAAAGAGAAGGTAATTCATGCAGAACCGTCGTCGCTTCGTATCGCAGTCCGCCGCGCTGGCGGGCGCCGTTGCGTTTCCCCTGGTGGCCGGCGCGCAGCCGAAGACCGTCAAGGTCGGGGTGCTGCATCCGGTGACGGGGGCGCTGGCCTATTCGGGGCAGCAATGCCGGCTCGGTGCGCAGATGGCGATCGAGGACATCAACAAGTCGGGCGGCATCAAGTCGCTGGGCGGAGCGCAGATCGAGGCGTTGCTGGGCGATGCGCAATCGACGCCGCAGGCCGGCACGGCCGAGGTCGAGAAGATGAACGAGGCGGGCGTGAGCGCCATCGTCGGAGCCTTCGCTTCGGCCATCTGCCTGGCCACGACCCAGGCCGCTGCCAAGTACAACCTGCCGCATGTCGTGGACGTGGGCGTAGCCGACCAGATCGTCGAGCGCGGGCTGAAGAACACCTTCCGCTTCGGCCCTGGCTACAAGAAGTGCGCGCAGGTGGCCATGGCCAACCTGCTGGTGCTCAACAAGGCGGCCGGCAACCCGGCGAAGACGGTGATGATCATCCACGAGGAGTCGCTGTTCGGCACCGGAACGGCGAACCTGCTGTCTGCCGAGTTGCCGGGCTACGGCTTCGAGGTGAAGGAGGTGGTGAAGCACGCGAATCCGACGCGCGATTTCAACAACATCGTGCTGCGCATGAAGGCGATCAACCCCGACATCGTCATCCCGGCCAACTACTACAACGAGTACGCGCTGCTGGTGCGCACCATGCAGCAGCAGAAGGTCACGCCCAAGGCCATCTTCTCGGTGCTGGGCGGGGCGGCGTCGAGCTACAAGTTCGTGAAGGAGTTTCCGGACGCGGCCAACGGCATCATCGACTGCAACCACTGGTTCAACCCGAAGGACAAGCGCTCGGCCGAGCTGCGCAAGCGCGTGGAGGCCAAGGGCCAGTTCTTCAGCTACGAGGTCTTCATGACCTACACCGCGATGGGCCTGCTGGCCGATGCGATCGAGCGCGCGAAGTCGTCGGACCGTGCGGCCATCATCGATGCGCTGGCGTCGAGCACCTGGTCCAACAATGTCATGCCCTATGGCCCGACGAAGTTCGTCAACGGCCAGAACGAGGGCGCGCAGCCTCTGATGACGCAGGTGCTGAAGAACGACATCAAGGTGATCATTCCGCGCGACTACCGCGAAGCGGAACCCTTGTTCCCGCTGCGGGCTTGATCGCGTCGCTGGTCCGGGATGTTCGACTTCAGCATTCTTTTTCCATCGGTGCTGAACGGCATCACGACCGGCGCGGTGTATGCGCTGATCGCGCTGGGGCTCACGCTGATCTACGGCGTGCTGCACATCATCAACTTCGCGCACGGGGCCAGCCTGATGCTGGCCTTGTATGCGGTGTATTTCCTGAAAGAGAAAGCCGGCATCGATCCGTACCTCGCGCTGCCGCTGGTGGTGCCGGGGATGTTCGCGCTGGGCTATGCGCTGCAGCGCGGCGTGATCAACCGCGCGGGGCACGGCAAGGACGAGAACATCCTGCTGGCCACGCTGGGCATCTCGATCGTGATGGAGAACCTGGCGCTGCTGTTCTTCAAGTCGGACACGCGGAACATCGACACGGCGTATTCGCTGAGCACGGTGGCCATCGGGCCGGCGATGATCGCGGTACCCAAGCTGGTGGCGTTTGCGGGCGCGCTGGTGGTGTCGGGCGTGCTGTTCTGGATCATGGGGCGAACGGACCTGGGGCGGGCGATCCGCGCCGTCGCCAAGGAGAAGGAGGGGGCCAAGCTCATGGGCATCGACGTGGACCATGTCTATGCGATGAGCTTCGGCATCGGGCTGGCCTGCCTTGGCGCGGCGGCGTGCTTCCTGCTGCCGGCGTACTACGTGAATCCACAGGTGGGCAGCGGCTTCGTGCTGGTGGCTTTCACGATCGTGGTGCTGGGCGGGATGGGGAGCTTCGTGGGGGCGCTGGTCGGCGGCTTCCTGGTGGGCATCGTCGAGTCGCTGGGCGGGCTGTACCTGGGCGAGTCGCTGGGACAGATCGGGATTTTTGCGATCTTCATCGGGGTGGTGTTGTTCAGGCCCGAAGGCATGTTCGGGGCGAAGGCATGAGCGGCACGAACTGCCGGGCGCGGGGGCATCGGTGAGCGCGCGGACACAGCTTGCGGGGATCGCATTGTTCGCGGTGCTGGTGGCTTGTGTGCCGCTGGTGACGACATCCGGCGTGGTGCTCAACTTCGTGACGATGGCGCTCTATGCGACCCTGATCGCGCAGGCCTGGAACATCCTCGGCGGGTTTGGCGGGCAGTTCTCATTCGGGCATGCGCTGTTCTTCGGGACGGGTGCCTACATCCAGGCGATTGCACAGATGCAGGGCGGCCTCAATGCGTGGATTGCACTGGCAGTGGCGGTAGCGGGCGCTGGCGTGCTGGGGCTGTGCGTCGGTGCGCTGACCTTTCGCTATGGGCTCAAGGGCTCGTACTTCGCGCTTGTCACGCTGGCGTTCGCGGAGGTATTCCGCATCCTGGCGACGTCGGTCTCGTTTACCGGCGGGGGCGTGGGGCTGATGGTTCCGTTGCGCGAGTCCCCTGCCAACTTCCAGTTCGCGTCGCGCAGCGGCTACCTGTGGGTGGTGTTGGCCTTCGTCACGGCCGCGCTGCTTGTTACATGCTGGCTGCGCAACGGGCGCTTCGGCGCGTACTTGCAGGCGGTGCGTGACAACGAGGACGCGGCGCGGGCGGTGGGCGTGAACCCGTTTCGCATCAAGGTCGCGGCCATCGGCATCTCGGGTGCATTCATGGGCGCGGCGGGGGCCTTCTATGTGCAGGTGTTCCAGTATGTGGACCCGGGCATTGCCTACGGCTCGGCCACGTCCGTCGAGGCGCTGGTCGGGGCCATCGTGGGCGGCATGGGTACGCTGTGGGGTCCTGTGCTGGGCGCGGTGGTGCTGCATGTGCTGGCGGACTTCACGCGCAACTTGTTCGGGGAATTGCCGGGCATCAACATGGTCATCTACGGCACGGTGCTGGTGCTGATCGTGATGTTCCTTCCGCGCGGGATTGCGGGCATCGGCTTGTCTGCGCGGCAGTTGTGGGCGGGCAAGGGGAGGGCGCATGACTGAGGCGCTGCTGTCGATTGCCGGCCTGTCGCGTTCCTTCGGGGGATTGAAGGCGGTGCAGGACGTGAGCCTGTCGGTGCGCGAGGGCAGCCTCTGTGCGCTGATCGGGCCGAACGGGGCAGGCAAGACGACGCTGTTCGCGTTGATGTCGGGCTTCCTCAAGCCGGATTCGGGCACTGTGCGCTTTGCTGGCTTGGACATCACTGGGCGCGAGCCGCATCGCAACGCCGCGATGGGCATGACGCGCACCTTCCAGATCGTGAAGCCCTTCGCCGCTCAGACGGTGCGCGAGAACATCGCGGTGGGCGTGCACCTGCATGTGCGCGGCCGAGCGGCTGCCCTGCAGCGGGCCGAGGAAGTGGCGATGCAGGTGGGGCTGGGGGCGCAGCTGGACAAGGCTGCGTCCGACCTGACCGTGGCCGGGCGAAAGCGGCTGGAACTCGCGCGGGCGCTGGCGACGCGGCCCCGGCTGTTGCTGCTCGACGAAGTGCTGGCCGGCCTCAACCCGCAGGAGATCGCTGAGATGATGCCCGTGGTGCGCGGCATTGCCGACAGCGGCGTGACGGTGCTGATGATCGAGCATGTGATGCAGGCGGTGATGAACCTGGCCCAGCATGTGTGGGTGCTGGCGCAGGGGCGGCTGATTGCCGAGGGCAGCCCGGCGGAAGTCACGTCGAACGACAAGGTGGTCGAGGCCTATCTGGGTCATGGGACGGCGGCGCGCCTGCGCAGGGGGCAGGCCGCATGACGGCGTTGCTCGACATCCGCGACCTGCGCGGCGGCTACGGCCGCGTCGAGGTGCTGCGCGGCGTCGACCTGCATGTGAACGCGGGCGAGATGGTCGCGCTGCTCGGCAGCAACGGCGCGGGCAAGTCGACGCTGAACAAGACCATCTGCGGCTTGTGCCCGGCGTGGTCGGGCACGGTGCGCTTCAACGGCAGCGACCTGAGCGGCGCACACTACCGCGACGTGGTGAAGGCCGGCCTGATCCAGGTGCCGGAAGGCCGCAAGGTGTTTCCCAACCTCGACGTGCTGGAGAACCTGGAACTCGGTTCCTTCACCCGCGCCCGCGAGCGGCGTGCGGCCAACCTGGAGAAGGTGTTCGGCATCTTCCCGCGACTGAAGGAGCGCATGCGCCAGAACGCGGGCACGATGAGCGGTGGCGAGCAGCAGATGCTGGCGATAGGCCGGGGTCTCATGGCCGAGCCGGTGCTGCTGATCCTCGACGAGCCGTCGCTGGGACTGTCGCCGCTGCTGGTGGAAGAAATGTTCACGCTGATCCGTCGATTGCGCGACGAGGGCCTCGCGGTGCTGCTGGTGGAGCAGAACGTGGGCCAGTCGCTGGAGATCGCCGATCGCGCTTACGTGCTGGAGAACGGCAGCGTACGCTTCTCCGGCTTGCCGCAAGAGCTGCTCGGCAGCGATGAACTGCGCCGGGCCTACCTGGGGCTTTGAGAGCGAGAAATGAAACGTCGGGACATCCTCATTTCGTCTGGCGCCGCAGTGTTGGCGCGCGGCGCATTCGCGCAAGTCGGCAACACGCCGGTGCGCATCCTCGTGGGCGCACCGGCCGGCGGCTCGACCGACACGCTGGCGCGCTCCCTGGCGGCCAGCATGGGCCCGGCGCTCGGCGGTCGCACCGTGATCGTCGAGAACAGGCCCGGCGCCGGCGGAAATATCGCGGCCGATGCGGTGGCCAAGGCCCCGCCCGATGGCAACACGCTGCTGATGAGCTTCACCAGCCACGCGATCAACGCGACGCTGTATCCGACGCTGCCTTTCGACCCGGTCAAGGACTTCACGGCACTGACCTGTGTCGCGACCTCGCCATCGGTCCTGGTTGCGAACCCGGCGGTCCCGGTGAAGGACGTGCGCGAGCTGATCACGCTGGCCAAGTCCAAACCGGGCCAGTTGAACTTCGCGATCGGCGGCATCGGCTCGTCGCTGCACATGGCAGGCGAGGCGTTCAAGATGCAGGCGGGGGTCTACATCGTGAACATCCCCTACCGAGGCACCGCGCCGGCCGTGCAGGACGTGCTCGGCGGCCAGGTGCAACTGATGTTCGCCGCGGTCGGCAACGTGCAACAGCACATCAAGGCCGGCAAGCTCAAGGCGCTCGGCGTGACATCGGCGAAGCGGCTGCCGGCCTTCCCGGATGTGCCCGCGATCGCAGAGACCTTGCCGGGCTACGAGTCGAGTGCCTGGTTCGGCCTGTTCGGGCCCGCGAACATGGCGCCCGAGGTGTCGAAGCGATTGAGCGACGCGGCGCGGCAGGCCATCAAGGACCCGGAGATGCGCAAGCGCCTCGACAGCGAGGGCGCGATTCCGGTCGGCGATGCGCCGGAGCCGTTCTCGGCCTTCGTGCAGGGCGAGATCAAGCGCTGGGCGAAGGTCGTCAAGTTTTCGGGGGCGAAGCCGGAATGAACGCCGCATTGCCTCAAACGCTGGCGCAGAAGCTTGTCGCCAAGGCCTGCGGGCGCGACACGGTCGGCGTCGGCGAGATCGTCACCTGCAAGGTCGACCTGGCGATGTTCCACGACTCCTCCGGCCCGCGACGCCTCAAGCCGATGCTCGAAGACCTCGGGGCCCGGATCTGGGATCGCTCGCGCGTGGTGCTCGTGATGGACCACTACGTGCCGGAGCGCGACGACGATTCGCGGCGCATCGTGCGCATCGCGCGCGAATGGGCGCGCGAGCAGGACTTGCCGCATGTCTACGACAGCCAGGGCATCTGCCACGTCGTGGTGCCGCAGCACGGCCACATCCGGCCCGGCATGTTCTGCGTCGGCGGCGATTCGCATTCACCGACGGGTGGCGCGTTCGGCGCGTACATGTTCGGCGTCGGCAGCACCGAGATGCTCAGCGTGATGGTCACCGGCGAGATCTGGCTGCGCGTGCCCGAGACGATCCGCATGGGGTGGGACGGCGCGCTGCCCGCGGGCGTGACGGCGAAGGACATGATGCTGCACATGATCGGCCGCTTCGGCATGAACGGCGGCCGCTACCAGGCGATCGAGTTCTGCGGGCCGGCGGTGACGGCGCTGTCGATGCAGGAACGCATGACGCTGTCGAACATGAGCGCGGAGTTGGGTTCGCAGGTCGGGCTGATCGCACCGGATGCAACGACGGCCGCGTTCCTGGCGCAGGCAGGCGTCCCGCGCGTGGACACGGCGCGATGGTTCACCGACGAGGACGCCCGCTTCACCGAACACCGGTTCGATGCGTCGACGCTGGAGCCCTACGTCGCCGCGCCGCACAGCCCCGCCAACGCGCATGGCGTGAGCAAGTACGCGGGCACGGCCATCGACGTGGCCTACATCGGCGCCTGCACCGGCGCCAAGCTGGAAGACCTGCGCGCCGCGGCGGAAGTGTTGCGCGGGCACAAGGTGGCTCCAGGCGTGCGCTTCATCGTCGCGCCAGCCAGCCTGCAGGATCAGGAGCAGGCGCGGCAGGAGGGTGTGCTGCAAGCCTTGCTGGACGCCGGCGCCGAACTTTTCCCGACTACCTGCGGCGCCTGCGCCGGCTATGGCGACGCCATGGGCGACGACGTCACGGTGATCTCCAGCACGGCGCGCAACTTCAAGGGCCGCATGGGCTCGCCGAGTGCGCAGGTCTATCTAGGGTCGCCGTACACGGTGGCAGCTTCGGCATTGCGTGGTTGCGTGAGCGATCCACGGGAGGTATTGGCATGAGCAAGCGCATCGGGCCCGGCTCGACCCATCGCGTCTGGCGCCTGGGCGCCGACATCGACACCGACGTGCTCGCACCCGGGCATGCGATGAAGCATGGCATCGACAAGATCGCGGCCTATTGCCTCGAATCCGTGCGACCCGAGTTCGCGAGCGCGGTGCGCGGTGGCGACGTGATCGTGGCGGGGCCGAACTTCGGCATCGGCTCGTCGCGCGAGCAGGCCGCGGCGGTGCTGGTCAAGCTGGGCGTGTCGGCGGTGATTGCGCCTTCGTACAGCGGTCTCTACTTTCGCAACGCGATCAACCTCGGGCTGCTGTTGCTGACCTGCGCGCAGGTCGACGTGATCCGGGACGGCGACCGCATCCGCATCGACACCAGTGAACCCGCGGTGATCGCACCCGACGGCACGCGGCTGGCCTGCGAGCCGGTGCCGGCCTTTCTCATGGACATGGTCCGCGCCGGCGGGCTCATGAACCAACTGCGCCAGCGCGCCGGCAAGGAACCCATCGATGTCTGACCAGCCCCCCGTGATGGACCCCGTCACGCTCGCCGTCCTGCGCGGCCGCCTCGAACAGGTGGCCGACGAGATGGACGCGACGCTCTATCGCAGCGCGTTCAATCCCATCATTGCCGAGGCGCACGATGCCTGCCACGGCCTCTACGACGCGGGCACGGGGGACACGCTGATCCAGGGCAAGTCCGGCCTGCCGGTGTTCGTCGGGGCGATGGCCTTCGCGGTGCGCGCGACCGTGGCCGCGGCGAATCCGCGCGGCGGCATGAAGGAAGGCGAGACCTGGATCACCAACGACGCCTATGACGGCGGCACGCATGCCAACGACTTCAAGCTGGTGCGGCCCTTCTACCGCGCCGGTAAGCTCTGGTGCTACATGGCCTCGGCAGCGCACTGGCACGACGTGGGCGGCGCGGTGCCGGGCAACTACAACCCCGCGGCCACCGAATGCTGGCAGGAGGCGGTGCAGATCCCGCCCGTGCGCATCGTGCGCGACGAGCGCATCGATGAAGACGTGCTCGCCATCCTGCGCGCCAACACGCGCCTGCCGGCCAGCCTCTGGGGCGATCTCAACGGCCAGCTGGCCGCGCTGGAACTCGGCGCGCGGCGCCTGAACGGCCTGCTCGACGAATACGGCGACGAACTGGTGCTGCAGGCCATGACAGAGTTGCGCAGCCGCGCCTTGAAGCTGATGCGCTCGCACATCGCCTCGCTGCCTGACGGTCGCTACAGCTTCGAGGACGTGCTCGACAACGACGGCATCACCAACGTGCCGCTGACCATCGCGCTCGACATGACGGTGGCCGGCGACCGCCTGCTGCTCGACTTCTCGCGCACCTCGCCGCAGTGCGCCGGGCCGGTCAACATCTCTCGCGCCACGGCGATCGCGGCCTGCTACGTCGCACTCAAGCACCTGTTCCCCGACGTGCCGGCCAATGCCGGCGTGCTGGATGCCGTCGACTTCGTGCTGCCGGACCGCCTCGTCATCAGCGCCGAGCGCCCGCGCCCGGTCGGCGGCTACACCGAGACCATCCTGCGCATGATCGACGTGATCTTCAGCGCGGCCGCGCAGGCCGACCCGACGCGCGCCGTGGCGCAGGCCTACGGCACCATCAATGCGCTGTCGATCGCGGGGCATCGTTCCGACAAGGGACGCGAAGGGCAGCAGTGGGTGATGTTCAGCTTCTTCGGCGGCGGGCATGGCGCGCATTCGGGTGGCGACGGCTTGTCGCACGGCAATGCGCCGATCTCGACGGCGACGATCCCGCCGTTGGAAATCCTCGAGGCCGCGTACCCGGTGCGCTTCACCGAATGGTCGCTGCGTGGCGGCTCCGGCGGCGACGGCCAGTACCGAGGCGGACTCGGCGCCGTCTACGAGATCGAACTGCTCGAGAAGGATGCCGAGGTCTTCGTCTTCGGCGAACGCGGCAGTTCACCACCCAAGGGCATCGCGGGCGGCGGTCCGGGCGCGGTGAATGTCTTCCGCTACGAGAACGACGGCGCATGGAACGTGCCGCCGATGCTCTCGAAGATGCGCGGCATCCGCCTGGCGCGCGGCGAGCGCGTGCGGCTGGAGACGCCCGGCGGCGGCGGCTGGGGCCCCGCATCCATGCGCGGCGAGGCGCAGCGGCAGCAGGACCGTGCGATGGGCTACGCCGCCAATGACGGCACCGATGACGAAAGCGCCTGAATGACTGCTGCACAGCAAACCCGGGACGCTCGCTTGATCGTCGGCGTCGATGTCGGCGGAACTTTCACCGACCTGTTCGTGCTCGATGAAGCCCGGGGCACGGCACGCATCGTCAAGGTGCCGTCGACGCGCGGCGAGGAAGCGCGCGGCTTCATGAACGGCGTGGCGCGCGTGGCCGATTCGGCCGGGGCCATCGCGACCATCGTGCATGGCACCACGGTCGGCACCAACGCCCTGCTCGAACGCAAGGTGGCCCGCACCGGCATCATCACGACGCGCGGATTCCGGGACGTGCTGGAGATGCGCCGGCGCGACCGGCCGCAGACCTGGGGCCTGCGCGGAAGCTTCGTGCCGATCGTGCCGCGCGAGCTGCGCCGCGAGGTGGACGAGCGCGTGCTGGCCGACGGCACGCTGCACACGCCGGTCGACCTCGACCAGGTGCGCGCCGAAGCCCGGGCGCTGCTGGCCGAAGGCTGCGAGGCAGTCTGCGTGTTCTTCATCAACACCTATGCCAACCCGGAGAACGAGCGGCTCGCCGTCGCGGCCGTGCGCGCGCTGTGGCCCAACCCGCACGTGACCTCGGCCTGCGAGGTGCTGCCCGAGATCCGCGAGTTCGAGCGCTGCTCGACGGCCACGCTCAACGCCGCGCTGCAGCCCGTGGTCGGCAAGTATCTTGAACGCCTCGAATCCGACCTGCGCGCGAATGGCTTCGCGGGCGAACTGCTGGTGGTGCAGAGCAACGGCGGGGTGATGTCGCGCCAGACTGCGAGCGACCTGCCGGTGCGCACCGCGCTGTCGGGCCCGGCCGCGGGCGTGATCGCCTGCGCCGCCATTGCGCGCGCAGCCGGCTTTCCGAACGTGATCACCGGGGACATGGGAGGCACCTCCTTCGACGTGTCGCTGGTGGCCAGTGGCGAGGCCGCGCTCGCGGCGCAGACGGCCATCGAGTTCGGCATGGTGATCCGCTCGCCGATGATCCAGATCGAGACCATCGGCGCGGGTGGCGGCTCGATCGCGTCGGTGGATGCGAGCGCCATGCTGCAGGTCGGGCCCGAATCGGCCGGCAGCGTGCCGGGGCCGGCGTGCTATGGCCGCGGCAACATGCGCCCGACCGTGACCGATGCCAACGTGCTGCTGGGCCGCATCGCGGCGGACAGGCCGCTCGGGGGCGGCCTGCTTGCTGCGCTGGATGCGGAGAAGTCGCGGCAGGCCATCGAGGACCATGTGGCCAGGCCGCTGGGGCTGGACGCGTACGCGGCGGCCGAGGCGATCCTCACCGTGGCCAACGCGCGCATGGCCGGTGCGATCCGGCTGGTGTCGATCGAGAAGGGCCACGATCCGCGCCGCTTTGCCTACATGCCTTTCGGCGGCGGCGGCGCGCTGCATGTCTGCGCCATGATGCGCGAGGTCGGTGTGACCACCGGCATCGTGCCGCGCTACCCCGGCGTGACTTCGGCGCTGGGCTGCGTGATCGCCGACATGCGGCACGACGCGGTGCAGACGCTCAACAAGCCGCTGGACGAACTCGACGTCGGCGAAGTCGGGCAGCGGATCGCCGAGCTGTCGGCGTCGTGCCAGCAGCGACTGGATTCGTCGGGCGTGCGTTTCGACGAGGTGCGCGAGATGGTGGCCTTCGACATGCTCTATGCCGGGCAGACGCACACGCTGCCGGTGCCCATGGCGCAAGACAGCACGGCAACGCTCACGCGCGATGGCATCCAGCACGCGTTCGAGCAGGCCTATGCATCGGCCTTTGGCCGCGTGCTCGACGGCATCGCGATTCGCGTGATGAACCTGCGCTATGCGCGTATCGGCGTTCGGCCCAAGTTCGACCTGGCCGTGCTCGCGCCCCATGGCGTCGGCTGCATCGAGCCGCTGGGCACGCAGCGCGTGTTCCATCATGGCGAGTGGCATGAGGCGCTGCGTTTTACGCGGCTCGACTTGCCGGTGGGCGCGCGGGTCGATGGCCCGGCGATCCTGGAACAGGCCGACACCACCGTGTGGCTGGAGCCCGGGTTCCAGGCCGAGGTCGATGCCTTCGGCAACCTGCTGGTGAGCCTGAAATGAGCGCGCACCCCATGCCCGTCGTCGCGCGGAACACGGCGCTGGTCATCATCGACCTGCAGAACGACTTCCTGCATCCCGAAGGCGCCTATGCGCGCGGTGGCGACTCGAATCCGCCGGCCTTGTTGCTGCCCGCGCGCGTTGCCGAGGTGGCGCGTGCGCTCAAGGCCGCGGGCGGCATGGTGGCTGCGAGCCAGTTCACGCTGTGGCCCGATCCCTCCGGTGAGCCGATGGTGTCGCCGCACCTGAAAGCACTGCGGCCTTACCTGAAGAAGGGCGACTTCGCGCCCGGCAGTTGGGGCCAGGAGAACGTGGACGAACTGGAGGAGCTGGTCGACCTGGTGGTCTGCAAGGTGGCCTATTCGGCCTTCTTCCACACGCAACTCGACTGGGTGTTGCGCCGGGGCGGCATCGACACGGTGGCCGTATGCGGCATCGTCACCAACGGCGGCGTGGCCAGCACCGTGCGCGATGCGCACATGCGCGACTACCGGACGCTGGTGCTGGCCGACGGCTGCGCGGCCTTCGGCGTGGAACGGCACGAGGTCTCGCTCGCCGACATGCGCAACGTGGCGGAGGTGACCGACTGCGCCGGCTTCGTCCAGCTGCTGGAATGACGACGCCGCATCGCAGCATTCGCCGGGCGTCCCGCATCGATGCGCAGGTGCATGCCAGCGTGGCCATCGTGGGTAGCGGCGCCTGCGGGCTCACGGCGGCGTTGATGCTGCATGACGCGGGCATCGACTGCGTGGTGCTGGAGCGTGACGCGGCGCCGGGCGGCTCGACCGCGCTGTCCTCCGGCTTCATACCTGCGCCGGGCACGCGTGCGCAGCGAGCGCGGGGTGTCGAGGACAGCGCCGGGCTGTTCGCACGGGACATCCAGGCCAAGGCGCATGGCCGCGCCGTGCCTGCGCTGGTGGATGCGTACGCGCGTTCCATCGGCCCTGCGCTCGATGCATTGCAGGAGCGGCATGGCCTCGAATGGATGCTGCTCGACGGCTTTCTCTATCCGGGACACAGCGTGCATCGCATGCATTCGTTGGGGCAGAAAACGGGCACCGCACTGATGGCAGCCCTGCAGTCTGCCGTCGATGCGGCCGGCATTCCGGTGCTGACGCAAGCCGTGGTGGAAAGCCTCTGGTTCGACGCCGACGACCGCGCCATCGGCGTCGGCTACCTGCGCCCCGACGGTCAGGAAGAGCGGCTGGGTTGCGATGCGCTCGTGCTGGCCTGCAACGGCTTCGGAGGCAATCCGGAGATGGTGCGCAGCCTGCTCCCCGAAATGGCCGACGCGACATTCGGCGGACACGTGGGCAACGACGGCAGCGCCATCCTCTGGGGTGAAGCGCTGGGCGCGCGCCTGCGCGACCTTGGCGGCTACCAGGGGCACGGCTCGTGGGTCACGCCGCAGGGCGCGCTGATGACCTGGGCCGTGATGATGGAAGGCGGCATCCAGGTCAACAGGGAAGGGCGGCGCTTTCATGACGAGACGCAGGGTTACTCGGAAGCGGCCGTGCATGTGCTCTCGCAGCCGGGCGGCATCGCGTGGAACGTGTTCGATCCGCCCTTGCTGGCGCTGGCGCGCGGCTTCCCGGATTTCTGCGAAGCAGAAGCTGCGGGTGCGTTGCGACGCTTCGATTCGGTGGCCGGATTGGCGGCGTGCATGGGTTGCGATGCGTCCGTGTTGCAAGGCACGCTGGATGCCATGCGAGGCGCCGCGCCGCAGGCGGATGGACGCGTCTTCAAGCGCGGGCTCGATGCGCCTTTCTACGCGGTGAAGGTCACGGGCGCTCTGTTCCACACGCAGGGCGGGCTCGACATCGATAGCGACACCCGCGTGCTGCGGCAGGATGGCTCGCCACTGCCCAACCTGTTCGCGGCCGGCGGCGCGGCAGGGGGCGTATCGGGCGACGTGGTCTGGGGCTACCTCTCGGGCAACGGCCTGCTGAGCGCCGTCGCCGGCGGCTACATCGCGGCGCGCTCGGCGGCCGCGCTGATCATCAAAGCAAGGAAGCAAATGCCATGGCCAACATCACCCTGAAGGCGCGCCTCGCGTCGAGCGATATCGTGCTGGCGCCCGGCGTGTACGACGCCCTGAGCGCGCTGGTCGCGCAGCAGGCCGGCTTCGAGGCGCTGTACCTGTCTGGCGCGTCGATCGCGTACACGCTGCTGGGCCGCTCCGACGTGGGCCTCACCACTTTCACCGAGGTCGCCGATACGCTGGCCCGCATCACCGAGCGCGTGAGCCTGCCCGTGATCGTCGACGCCGATACGGGTTTCGGCAATGCGCTCAACACGCAGCGCACGGTGCGCGGCTTCGAACGCGCGGGCGCGGCGATGATCCAGATCGAGGACCAGACTTTCCCCAAGCGTTGCGGCCACCTCGACGGCAAGACCGTGGTGGGCCCACAGGAAATGGTCGGCAAGCTGAAGGCGGCGCTCGACGCCCGCACCTCGGCCGACACATTGATCCTTGCGCGCACCGACGCGGTGGCCGTCGAAGGGCTCGAAGCCGCGCTGGACCGGGCGGAGGCTTACCTGGAGACCGGCGTCGACGCACTCTTCATCGAGGCCTTGCGATCGCCCGGGCAGATGGATACGGCCTGCCGCCGCTTTGCCCATCGCATCCCCATGCTCGCCAACATGGTCGAAGGCGGCAAGACCCCGATCCAGGATGCCGATGCGCTGCAGGCGCACGGCTTTCGCATCGCGATCTTTCCGGGCGGCACCGCGCGCGCCGTGGTCCATACCTTGCAGGGCTACTACGCAAGCCTGAAGCAGCACCGCACCACCCAGCCGTGGCGCGAGCGCATGCTCGACTTCGACGGGCTCAACGAGGTGATCGAGACGCCGGCGTTGATGGCGCTCGGCAAGCGGTACGAGTAGCGCTCGGGGACAATGCGCCGATGGCCCAAGGCAAACGAATCTCTGTCGACATCCACGAAGACGCGCTGCGCGCCATCAAGGACATGGGCGCTGCGGCAAGGCAGGGCCGCATTGCTGCCGGCGAGGGCCAGGCCGCGGCGGCCGCGCGGCTTGGCGTGCACGTCCAGACGATCGCGCGCATCGAATCGGGCGAGCCGGGCGTCGCGATAGGCCATGTGCTCGGCATGCTGGCACTCTACGAGATTCCGGTGTCGCTGCATCGGCCTGGCATCGATCCCCTTCGATAAAGAAGTGTGAAGGCAAGCCAAGCCGAATTCACGCCACGCAACGGCATTGGACTCGACACTGGCCGCACATCACGATTCGAGACATGCCATGAAATCACTCCTCGCGCGCTGCGCCCTCGCGCTTGCTGCGCTCCTCTCATTCAGCACCGTGGCCGTCGCAGCCGACGCGTACCCGAGCAAGCCCCTCAGGATCTTGGTCGGCTACAGCGCGGGCGGCGCGGTCGATGCCATTGCGCGCTCGGTCGGGCAGCGCATGGCCGTGACCCTGGGCCAGCCGGTGGTGGTGGAGAACAGGCCGGGCGCCGGCACCAATATCGCGGTGAAGGCGCTCACCACCAGCGCGCCGGATGGCTACACCTTGCTGCTGGCGGCCAATGCGCTGGCGGTGAATCCTTCACTGTTCCAGCCGGCGCCGTATGACCTCGACCGCGAGTTCACGCCGATCGCGCTGGTCGGCCGCGTGCCGGTGGTGTTCGCGGTGGGCGAGGGCTCGCCGATCAAGACGCTCGCGCAACTGGTCGCGACGGCCAAGGTCAGGCCGGACAGCATCCGCGTCGCCACGCCGGGCAATGGCTCCACGCCGCACCTGGCGATGGAACTGTTCCAGCACACCGCCGGCCTGCAGTTGACCCATGTGCCTTACAAGGGTGGCGCGCAGGCGCTCACAGATGTGCTCGGCGGCCATGTCGACGTGGTGGCCGTCAATGCGCTGGAGGTGCTGCCGCTGGCCAAGTCCGGCAAGCTGCGCGTGCTCGCCGTGATGAGCGCTGACCGGTCGGCCGTGCTGCCGGGCGTGCCGACGGTGGCCGAGTCTGGCTATCCGGGTTTCGAAGCCAGCGTCTGGTACGGCTTTGTCGCGCCGGCCGGCTTGCCTGCACCCGTCCTGGCCAAGTTGCACGACGCGGTGCAGAAGGCGATCCAGTCGACGGAGGTGAAGGAGCAACTGGCCGCGGCCGGCGGCGTGCCGCTGCCCGGGCCGACGGCGCAGTTCGAGAAGCTGCTCAAGAGCGACGCCGCGCGCTACGGCAAGCTGATCCGCGACGCCAGCATCAAGCCCGATTGAAAAGGCTCAAGCGCCGGGCGCCGGGGATCAAGGCGGCGCACGCCACCCAGGAGACGGTATGAGGAATGCGATCAGGTGCATCTGCTCGATGGCCACGAAGGGGTTGCTGGAGGAACTCGCGGCGGCTCATGCGCAACGCAGCGGCGTGGCTGTCTCGGTCGAGGCGGTCGGAGGCGTCGAAGCGGCGCGGCGGGTGGCGGCGGGCGAGGTGTTCGACGTGGTGGCGCTGGCTTCGGATGCCATCGACAAGCTCGTCGACGCAGGCCGGCTCGATGGGGCCGGCAAGGTCGACCTGGTTCGCTCCGGCGTGGGCGTGGCGGTGCGCGCGGGCGCGGCGCGGCCGGATATTTCCACCGGGGACGCACTGCGGAGGGCGGTGCGCGAGGCTTCCATCGTCGCCTATTCGACGGGGCCCAGCGGCGTGGCGCTGATGGCGATGTTCCAGCGCTGGGGCATCGAGGCCGAGTTGCAGGGACGGCTGGTGCAGGCGCCTCCCGGCGTGCCGGTCGGCTTGCTGATTGCACGGGGTGAGGCGGCGCTGGGCTTCCAGCAGATGAGCGAACTCATCGGCCTCGCGGGCATCGACCTCATCGGGCCCTTGCCGGCCGAGAGCCAGATCACGACGATCTTCTCCGCCGCCCCAGGCATTGGAGGCGCGCAACCGGAGGCGGTGCGCGCCTTGCTCGACTTCATGGACTCGGAAGACTGTGCCGATGCCAAGCGAAGGCACGGCATGCAGCCGGCCTGATCGAACCACGGAGACACTCCACATGGGACGGCTGATCGGCAAGGCGAGCGGCGACTGTTGACCGGAAATCCCGCCGGACTCAGCCTATGCGGAATGAGAAGGCGTGGCGTGGAGTTCCACCCCCAAGGCTCGCAGAAGTCTGAGAACTGTGTCATAGCGCGGTTTGGCGCCAGGTGCCAGCGCCTTGTAGAGGCTCTCGCGCCCAAGACCGGCGTCCTTGGCCAGTCGGGACATTCCGCGCGCCTTCGCAACATCGGCAATGGCCTGGAGAAAGACGGCGGGATTCTCGTCCTCCAAGGCGGCATTGATGTATTCCGCGATGACTTCGTCGGTATCCAGGTAATCGGCGGCATCAAATGCAGCAACGTTTTTCATATCGGATCCCCATGCTCGCCAAGAGCGCCTTGGCCCGCTTGATGTCCCGCGACTGGGTCGATTTGCTGCCACCGCACAACAGCAGGTACACGACGTCGCCCTTGCGAGTGAAGTAAACCCTGTAGCCTGCCCCGACGTGTATTCGCATCTCCGAGATGCCAGTGCCCACGGGTTCACAGTCACCAAAATTTCCTAGCTCGGCCGACCGAATTCGGGCAATGACTCGGGCACGGCCCACTGGGTCACGCAATGCGCTCAGCCAAGCGTCGAATTCTGAAGTCCGCAGGAAAGTGACCGCGGGGTGAATCGTATCCATATGGATACAAAAGTCAAGCGCAAGCCGAAATTCTCCAATCCAGGACCCCGCGATAAGTAATTCCCCTCAGGTTCCCGTCAGAGTTCGGTCAGGCTCCACGCAGGAACATCGAGTTATCCCAGCTGGTGAATGGCCGATCGTTCCGGCCTGACTGGCGAGGGTGTCAATTACCGGAGACAACTCGTTGTGCATATGAACAGAAACATAGTCAGGGGAATCTTCCTCATGGCGATTGCGCTGGCCTTCGGCCTGCAATCATTGCGTTATCCGATCGGCGACTTCAGCCGCGCGGGGCCGGGCTTGTTCCCCGCCATGATCAGCTCGCTGTTGTTCGTCATCGGCCTGGTCTCGCTGATCCGGGCCTTCTTCGTCGACTCGGTCAAGCTGAACCTCAACTTCAGGAACATCGCGATCATCATGGCGAGCCTCTGCGGCCTCGCGTTGATCTCCACCTACGTGAACATGATCGCCGGGATCATCTTCCTGGTGTTCTGCTCCACCATGGCCGGCACCTCCTACTCCTGGATGCGCAACGTCAAGATCACCGCCGGCCTGCTCCTGATGGCGCTGGCGCTCCAAAAAGGGCTTGGCCTCAACCTGCCGCTGTACTGACATGGAAGCCCTCCACAACCTCGCGTTCGGCTTCGAGCACGCACTGACCTACTCGAACCTCCTCTACTGTGCCATCGGCTGTGTCGTCGGCACGCTCGTCGGCCTGCTGCCCGGCCTCGGCCCGCTGGCCACGATCAGTCTGCTGCTGCCGCTGACCTATTCGATCCCGACCACCGGCGCGCTCATCATGCTGGCCGGCATCTACTACGGCGCGCAATACGGCGACAGCGTGAGCGCCATCACGATGAAGATCCCGCATGCCAGCAGCATCGTGGCCTGCATCGACGGCTACCAGATGACGCTGAAGGGCAAGACCGGCCTCGCGCTGTTCACGGCGGGCGTCTCCAGCTTCATCGGCGGCACCGTCGCCATCCTGGTGCTGACCTTCCTGGCGCCGACGCTGGGCGAAGTGGCCTTCCTGTTCGGCCCGGCCGACTACTGCGCGATGATGCTCGTGGGCTTCGTGTGCGTGAGCTTCGTGACCACCGGCAGCCTGCTCAACGGGCTGGCCATGGCGATGGTCGGCGTGTTGCTCGGACAGATCGGCACCGACGTGAACAGCGGCACAGCGCGCTTCACGATGGATCTTCCGTTCCTGTTCGACGGCGTGGGCGTGGTGAGCATCGCGCTCGGCTGCTTCGGCATCGCCGAGGTCACCAAGAACCTCGACTCGCGCGAGGAGCGCTCGCCCTTCAACGGCAAGATCAACCTGATCCCCACCTGGGCGGAGTTCAAGCGGATCATCCCGAGCGCATTGCGCGGCAGCGTGGTCGGCTCCTTCCTGGGCATCCTGCCCGGCGGCGGCCCGACCATCGCGCAGTTCGCGGCCTACGCGATCGACAAGAAGGTCAGCAAGTACCGGGACGAGATCGGCACCGGCTGCATCGAGGGCGTGGCCGGCCAGGCCGCGGCCGACGAAGCCGCCGCGCGCACCAGCTTCATCCCGCTGATGAGCATCGGCATCCCCGAGAACGCGGTGATGGCGCTGATGCTGGCCGCCTTCATCATCAAGGGCATCCAGCCGGGCCCGAACATGATCGCGGCGCACCCCGAGCTGTTCTGGGGCCTGGTGGCCAGCATGTGGGTGGGCAATGTGTTCCTGCTGGTGCTGAACGTGCCGCTGGTGCGCTACTGGCTGTCGGTGTTCAAGATCCCGTACGCCGTGCTGTTCCCGTCGATCCTGTTCTTCTGCTGCATCGGCACCTACAGCGTGAACAACAGCATGGAAGACATCTACATCACGGCTGCGTTCGGTCTCATGGGCTACATGTTCATGCGACTGGAGCTGGACCCTTCGCCGCTCATGCTGGGCTTCATCCTCGGGCCGATGCTGGAGGAGAACTTCCGCCGCGCCATGCTCCTGAGCCGGGGCAGCTTCGGCACCTTCGTCCAGCGTCCGATCTCCGGCACGCTGATGGCGTTGATTGCCATCTTCGTGATCTGGCAACTGGTGGCATTCGTGCGGCAGGTGCGCAAGAAGAAGATGCTGCCGGGAGACCAGGCGCCTGTCGATCCGATCGAGCAGCCTGCGGGCTGATCGCCGACCGGCGCTCGAAGGCACCGGGGACGCCGCGCGGCAAGCGTCCTAGCGATTCTCCCCGTGCGCCGGGCCTCCCGCGCGACGGGGCGGAATCGAGCAAGCCAGCACCCCAGCCGCCACCAGCGCGATCAGCCCGGTGGCGGCAATGCCGAGCGCCAGCGACATGCTGGCCGCCAGCAAGGACAGCAGGGCGGGGCCGGAGGATGATCCGATGTCCGACATCAGACGCCACACGCCGAGGAAGTGCGCCCGCCCGTGGCGAGGCGAGTGGTCCGCGCCCAGCGTCATGATCAACCCCGAGCCGATGCCGTTGCCAAAGCCGATCGCCAGCGCGGCCACCAGCAGCGTGGCGAAGCCGGTGGTCAGCGGCATCAGCAGCATCGCGATACCCATGACCAGCATCGACGGCACCGCGACCCAGCGCCGGCCCTTGTGGTCCATCACCTTGCCCGCCGGATAGAAGACCAGCATGTCGATGCCGCCGGCCAGGCCATAGACCAGCGAGGCCACCGCGGGCGCCAGCGCCAGGTGCTCGGCCCACAGGGGAATGACGGCCTGGCGAGAGGCCCGCACGGCACTCACCAGCACCACGCCCACGCCCACGGTCAGGAAGGCGCGGTGGTGGTCGCGCAGCGTCGAGACGAGGGTGGGAGCTGCCGGTGCGTCCTGCCCGGCCGGGTGCGGTGGCGCCTCCAGGTCCGGAATGCGCGCGCCGATGGCCGCTGCGCCCAGCACGCCCGCAATGCCGATGGCGTAGGCCGCCGACAGTCCGAAGGCATGCACCGCCGCGGCCGCCAGGAAGGGACCGATGAACATGCCGATGCGCATCACGCCGCCGAGCGTGGACAGGGCCCGCGCCCGGTACATGACCGGCACCGCCTCCGTCATGTAGCTCTGCCGCGCGAGGTTGTAGACGGCCTGCGACATGCCCACCATGAGGCAGCCCGCGGCGAACAGGCCCAGGTGCGAGGTGAAGATGCACAAGGCCATGCCCAGGCCGCTCCAGATGCCCGCGACCACGATGGCCCAGCGCTCGCCCCAGCGCATGGTGATCAGCGATGCGGGGATGTTGTTGAGCAGCGAGCCGATGCTGATCAGCGCGACCACCAGCGCGGCCATCGAGACGGAGGCACCGAGGTCGCGCGCCGTGAGCGGGACGATGGGGAGGATGGCGCCTTCGCCGATGCCGAAGAGCAGGGAGGGGCCGAAGGCCGGGATGGCGATCTTGCGGAGGGAGAACTCGGGCTGGGCGGAGGAGGCGGGCAGGGAAGGGGGAGCCATGCCGGATTGTCATGGCGCGCCGGCGTGGGCGCAGGAGCCCGCGGGATTGTCCGACGCGCCTGCTCAGCGTGGGCTCAAAGCTGCTCCGACGGATCGAAGTCCAACTCCACCTTGGCCCCGTTCGGGTCCAGGCAGAACAACTGCCACGTCCCGGCGCCGGCCTGCTGCCGCAGGTCGTACTTGACGCCGCTGGCATCAAAGCGCGCCTTCACCTCGCGCAGGCCTTGCGCGGTGAAGGCCATGTGGTCGATCACCCCGGTGCGTTGCGCAGGCACCGGACGGCCGAAGTACATGTGCAGCACCGCCTGCGGGCCGGTGCCATAGAGCCATGCGCCGGGAAAGCCGAGGTCCGGCCGGTAGCCGACCTTGAGGCCGAGCAGGCCGGTATAGAACTCCAGCGTCTTCTGCTCGTCTTCCGCGGTGATGGTGAAGTGGTTCATGCCGACGATCATGGGCGAGTCTCCAATGGGTGTGTTGCTCATCATGGCACCAGCACGAGCGCACCCGTGGTGGCGCGCGATTCGAGCCGCGCGTGCGCCTGCGCGGCAGCGTCGAGCGAGAAGCGTTCGATGGGCGGCGAAAGGATGGCACCTTCGGCCAGCGCATTCCACACGCGCTGCGCGCGCTCGGCCAGTTGCGCATGCGTCGACACATAGTCGAACACCACGGGCCGCGAGAAGCTCAGTGACTTGGCCACCAGCGCATCGGGCGGCAGTGGGGTCAGCGGGCCGCTGGCCTGGCCCAGGCTGATCCAGTGGGCGCGGCGGGCCAGCGCCGCGAGGTTCTCGTCGCGGGCCGCATCGCCCAGTCCGTCGATGACCACGTCGGCGCCGCCGCAGAGGCGCTGCACCGCGTCGGCAAAGCGGTAGTCGCGGGTGACGATGACGTGCTCGCAGCCGTGCTCGCGCGCGATGCGGGCCTTGGCATCGCTGGACACGGTGCCAATGACGACAGCGCCCAGCCTGCGCGCCCAGTGGCATACCAGCAGCCCCACGCCGCCCGCTGCCGCATGGACCAGCAGACGCGTGCCGCGCTGCACGCGCCCCAGGTCATGCAGCAGGTAGTCGGCCGTGATGCCCTTGAGCAGCAGGGCGGCGGCCATCTCGTCTTCCACGGCCGCGGGGAGGCGCACCACCCATTCGGCCGGCACGCTGCGCACGCCACAGTAGGCGCCCGGCACGGGACCGAGGTAGGCCACCCGGTCGCCGGCCAGGAAGCCGGAGACATTCGGCCCGACATCGATCACGCCGCCCGCCGCCTCCATGCCAAGGACGCCCGGCGAACTTGCCGACACCGGCAGCATCTGCGGCACCCAGCCGCGCCGCAGGTACACGTCGATGAAGTTGATGCCGATGGCGCGCTGCCGGATGCGGACTTCGCCCGCGCGGGGCGGAGCGGCATCGGCGTTTTCCGCTTGCAGTTCCTCCGGCCCGCCGTAGCGCTTCAACACCACGCGGCGCGTCGAAGCGGGCAGGGCGGTGGGCATGGCGCCGCCAGGGCCTGCCCGCAGGTCGCTGCCCCGCAGCAGGTGCTGTCGCAGGTTGTCGAAGCCGGTCTCGTAGACGCCCTTGGCGACCGTGTCGCGCAACTCGCGCTCCATGCCGGGTGGCGTCGCGAAGGTCGATTCCCAATGCCAGAAGGTGCGGTTGCCGTCGGTCACGGGCTTGAGCGTCACCGTGGCCACGTAGCGCTGCAGCGGCAACGTGGCTTCGACGATGCAGTAGGTGCTCTTGTGCTGCGTGTCGTCCAGTGTCAACAGTTGCTCGCGGATGCGGTTGCCGTCCTTCAGCGTGAAACTGCGCACGCACCCGACCTGGTCGCTGCGTTCGTTGCCTTCGATGCGGCTCTCCGCGATGGCGCTGTGCCACTGGTCGTGGCTGTTGAAGTCGCGCAGCACCGCCCAGACGCGGTCGATAGGCGCATCGATGACGGTGGAGCGGACGATCTTCTGCAGCATGTGCCAGGGCTATTTCTTGAACTTGAGCTTCGAGCCATCGAAGGTGCTGACCATGGCGGCCATCAGTCCGTTCTTCGTGATGTAGGCGTCGGAGCCCGTGTAGGGCTCTTCGAGGAAGTCGGCTTCGGCCTTCCAGTTCATGGCGATCGTGTCACCCACCTGGATGGCGCTGACCTTGCTGAAGCGGATGCCCTTCAATCCGTCCGGCGGCGCCTTGACGAAGCCGGCGAACAACTCGCCGACGGCTGCGCGCCCCTTGACGACCTGGCCGTTGGGCAGGTGGATCTGCGCATCGTTCGGGTATTGCGTCATCAGGCGGTTCCAGTCGGACTTGTTGAGCGCGTCGATGTGCTCGGCGATCACTTTCTCGACGGTGGGCTGCTTCTTCAACGGCGGCAGCTTCATCGGTTCGGACCATGCGCCGGAGGCGCAGAGGCCCATCGCGCAGACCACTGCCAATTCCTTGAGTCGCTTCATCGTGGATGACCTTCCAGGCGCGGTCTCTGGTGGGAAAGCTTCAACGCGCGGACCGCTTCAATGCGTCGAAGCCTGCTTGAAAGACACCGTTGCCGATCGACTCGGTCAGCTCGCGCTCGCGGCCGGCATCGCAATCGAATTCGGCGCTCCATTCGGCAAAGCTGCGCGCGCCATCGGTCACCGGCGTGAGCTTGAGCGTGGCGACGTAGTTGGTCACGCCCATCGGGCTTTCGAGGATCTCGTAGGTGCAGCTGTATTCGTAGTCCGACAGGGCCAGCAGCCGTTCGCGGATCATGCCGCCGTCCTTCAGGTGGAAGTGGCGGATGCAACCGATGCGGTCGGCCGGCTGGCCGTTCTCGATGCGGCTGTCGGCGATGAGCGGATGCCACTTCGGCAGGCCGTTGAAGTCGCGGATGCGCGACCACACGTTGTCGGCGCTGGCATCGATGACGCTCGACACATAGACATTCACCATGCGCTATTCCTTGGGCGCCGCCGAGGGCAGGGCGGCCTGCGAGCCGCTGGCATTGCCGACCAGTCGCTGGATGTCGCCGCCCTCGATGCCGATCTCGCGCAGCAACTGGTCGACCAGCGGCGCCTGCGCACGAAAGCGCAGCGCGGAGTTGACCATGCCATCGGCGAAGCCGCCGCCCTCGCCATTGACCGAGCCGCCGCCCTGCGAGCCGCCGAGGCCGTCGACGTGCATGATCTTGATGCTCTCGATGCGCTCCATCGGCCGCACCGATTCGCGGATGATGGCCTCGGCCTTCTCCACGAGCTTCATGCGCAGCGCGGACATGCGCGCTTCCGGCGTGAGCATGTTGTGCGACTCGTTCATCATGCGGGCCGCATCGGCTTCGATCTCCGCCCGCACGCGCATTGCCATCGAGCGGATCTTGTCGGCGTCCGCATCGGCCTCGGCCTGGGCGCGGATGGCGGCGCCGCGGGCCGTGCTGGCCTGGCTTTCCGCTTGCGCGGAGGAGGTCAGCCGCAGCGCATCGCGTTCCGCAACCTGCGCTGCGCCGATCAGGTCGATGGCCTTCTTGCGCTCGGCCATCTCGACCTCGCGGGCGGTGAAGACCTTTTCCTCCGCCGACACCGCGAGTGCGCGTGCCGTCTCCGCCTCGGCCACCGCCTCGCTCTGCGCCTTGCTTTCGCGCGCCACCGAGATCGCGCGCTGCTGCTCGGCCAGTTCGAGCGAGGTGCGTCGCTCGATCTCCGCACTCTGGATCGCGCGTTCCTTGCCGATGCGGCCTTCCTCGATCGTCTGCTCGGAGCGGATGCGCGCCGTGTCGATGCTTTGCTTGGCCATGATCTGCGCGTTCTCGGACTCCTGCTCGCGCTGGGCGCGCTCGGTCGACACCTCGGCACGCTGGCGGGCGCGGGCCATCTCCAGTTCGCGCTGCTGCGCGAGCCGCGCGTGCTCGCTCTCGCGGTCGATGTCGAGCGAGAGCTTCTCGGCTTCGAGGTTCTTGTTGCGGATGGCGATCAGCGTGTCCTGCTCGACGTCGTTGCGCTGCTTCTTGCGATGCTCGATCTGCTCGGTCAGGCGCGTCAGGCCCTCGGCGTCGAAGGCGTTGCTCGGGTTGAAGAACTCCATGCCGGTCTGGTCAAGCTGCGTGAGCGAGGCGGCTTCGAGTTCCAGCCCGTTCTTGGTCAGGTCCTCGGCCACCGCGTCGCGCACGCGCTTGACGTAGGCGCCACGCTTTTCGTGCAGCTCTTCCATCGTCATCTCGGCGGCGGCGGTGCGCAATGCGTCGACGAACTTGCCCTCGACCAGTTCCTTCAACTGCTCCGGCTCCATCGTGCGCAGGCCCAGCGTCTGGGCGGCGGCGGCGACGGCCTCTTCGCTGGTGGCCACGCGCACATAGAACTCGGCGATCACGTCGACACGCATGCGGTCGCGCGTGATGAGCGCCTTGTCTCGGCCGCGGCTCACTTCGAGGCGCAGCGTGTTCATGTTGACCGGGATCACGTCGTGCACGATCGGCAGCACGAACGCGCCGCCGCCGAGCACCACCTTCTGCCCGCCGAGGCCGGTGCGCACGAAGGCGCGTTCCTTCGAGCTGCGCAGGTAGAGCCAGTGCAGCAGCCAGACCGCGATCGCCACGACGATCGCGACCACGATCAGCCCGAGGATGAAACTTCCGAATTGAGCGCCTGACATGGGTGTCGTCTCCATTGATCCAGTGATGTGTCTCTACCGTGCGATCTCGACGAAGCGTCGCGTGGTCTCGGTCAGCGCCACCTCGGTGGGCAGGCGCTCCATCGAGCTTGCGCCGTAGAAGCCGGCGCAGCTCGGGCAGTTGGCAAGGATGTAGGCCGCATCGTCCGGCGTGGCGATGGGGCCGCCGTGGCACAGCACGATGGCCTGTGGGTTCACTGCGTGCGCGGCCGCTGCCCAGGCGTTGACCAGGGGCACGCAGTCGCTCAGCTTGAGGGCGGTGTCGGCACCGATCACGCCGCCGGTGGTCAGGCCCATGTGGCACACGATGATGTCGGCGCCCACGCCGGCCATGGTGCGCGCCTCGGCCGCGTTGAAGACGTAGGGCGTGGTCAGCAGGTCGAGCGCATGGGCCTTCGCGATCAGCTCGACCTCCAGCGCGTAGCCCATGCCGGTCTCCTCGAGGTTGGCGCGGAAGGTGCCGTCGATGAGGCCGACCGTCGGAAAGTTCTGGATGCCCGAGAAGCCGAGCCCGATGAGCCGCTGCAGGAATTCGTCCGGGATCATGAAGGGATCGGTGCCGTTCACCCCGGCCAGCACCGGCGTGTGCCGGACCACCGGCAGCACCTCGTGCGCCATCTCGCAGACGATCTCGTTGGCATTGCCGTAGGCCATCAGCCCCGCGAGCGAGCCGCGCCCGGCCATGCGGTAGCGGCCCGAGTTGTAGATGACGATGAGGTCGATGCCGCCGGCTTCCTCGCACTTGGCCGACAGCCCGGTGCCGGCGCCGCCGCCGATGATCGGTTTGCCGGCAGCAATCTTGGCCCGGAAGCGTTCGAGCAGCGTGGTGCGTGCGATGCGGGGCATGGTGCGTTGTTCTCCTCGCTGTGGTCTTGTTCTTCAGGCGCGGCGCATGCCTGCGGTGGACCGCGACACATCGTTCCAGGCAGCAACCAACGCTTCGGCGAAGGCTTCGTCGTTGATGTGCAGCGGCAGGCGCTGCAGCTTGCGGTCAGGGCCGGTGCGAAAGCCGCTTTCGATGGCGGTGAAGAGGGCGCGATCGGCCTCCGCGTCATGGAAAGGCTGGCCGGGCTTGTCGATGGCCGAGACGCCGCCCTCGGGGATCAGGAAGCGCACCGGGCCGCGCATCGCGTTGAGCTTGGTGGCGATGAACTCGCCGATCAGGCGGCACTCGTCGGGCGTGGTGCGCATCAGCGTCACGTTCGGGTTGTGGCGGTAGAGCTTGCGGCCCTTGAAGCGCTCGGGCACCGTATCCCATGCGCCGAAGTTGACCATGTCGAGCGCGCCGCAGGAGCCGACATAGGGCAGGGCGTGGCGCGCGAACACATCGAGCCGCGTCGGCCCGGCCGAGAGCGTGCCGCCTGCGATCTCGTCGGCAATCTCGGTCGTGGAGACGTCGATGGCGCCGACGATGAGTCCCGAATCGGCGAGCTTCTCCATCGACTGTCCGCCGACGCCGGTGGCGTGGAACACCAGGCAGTCGTAGTTGTCCTCGAGCCGCTTCGTCACCGCCTGCACGCAGGGCGTGGTTACGCCGAACATGGTCAGGCCGATGGCCGCCTTTGTGACGCTGGAGGTGACGGGCGGATGCGCAATCATCCCGGCCAGCGCATTCGCCGCATTGGCCAGCACCAGTTCGCTGATGCGGTGGATGCCCTGCACGTCGGTCACCGAATACATCATGCAGATGTCGCTCGGGCCGACATAGGGCCGCGTGTCGCCGCTGGCCATGGTCGAGACCATCATCTTGGGCAGGCCGATGGGCAGCGCGCGCATGCCCTGCGTGGCCATCGTGGTGCCGCCGGAACCGCCCGCGGAGATGATGCCGCCCAAGTCGCGGCGCGTGAGCAGGAAGTGCTCGAAGGCCAGCGCCATCGCGGTCATCGCCATGCCACGGTCGTTGCCGAACACGGCTGATTCGCCCTGTGGATGATGGCGTGCCACTTCGCGCGGGTGGACGCTGGCGGGGGAGGGCTTGCCGGAGGTCGAGAGGTCGACGGTGACGACACGCATGCCGAGTTTTTCCAGGCACTGGCGCAGGAAGGCGAGTTCGCGGCCCTTGGTGTCGAAGGTGCCGGCGACGTAGGCGGAGCGGACGCTGCTCGCAGCGACTGGGAATTCGAAGACGCGGGGCGAGGTGGCGGGAGGCGGAGGCGATGCGGAAGTCGAAGCGCTTGAGGGCGCCATCGGCGCAGGTGCAGCCGACATGGAAGACTGCCTCGGGATGTCGGCGACAGGCGCCGCGGTGCCACCCGCATTCCAGCGCGTGAAGCCGCGCACCGTACCTGGCGCAACGTCATCGAGGGAGGGCGCGCCATCGCCATGTGCGCGGCGCACGGTGAAGACCTGCGTCCTCGGCGCGTCCTCCATGCCGCGAGGCGCGACCACCGGATCGTCCTCATCCTCGGCGCCGCCAGACCGGACGCCCAGCAGCCGTTCCTGCAGCTCGCGATCAGCCGCGAGTTGCGAGGTCGGCATGACCTGCGCGATGCGCCCGTTCACCATCAGCCCGATGCGGTCGGCCACCGAGATCGCGACGCCCAGGTTCTGCTCGATCAGCAGCACGGCGATCTTGCCTTCGGTGGCCAGGTCGCGCAGCGCCTGGGCCACCTGTTCGACGATGACCGGCGCCAGGCCTTCGGTGGGCTCGTCCATCACCAGCAGCCGGGGGTTCAGCAGCAGCGCGCGTCCGATCGCCAGCATCTGCTGCTCGCCCCCGGAAAGCTGCGCGCCGCCGTTGCCGCGCCGCTCCGCCAGGCGCGGGAACATGGCGTAGACACGGTCCACGTCGCGTCGCTTGCTGGCGACCAGCCGCAGCGTTTCGTCGACCGACAGCGAAGGCCACACGCGCCGACCTTGCGGCACATAGGCGATGCCGCGCCGGGTAATCTCGTTGGGCGCCATGCCCATGATCTCTTCGCCCGAGAGACGCACGCTGCCGCGCGCCGGCACCAGCCCAGTGATCGCGTTGCACAGCGTGGTCTTGCCCATGCCGTTCCGCCCGACGATGCCGAGCACGCCGCGTTCCAGCACCAGGCTCACGCCCTGCAGCGCGTGGGCGCGGCCATAGAACACGTCGAGCCCGTCGATGGCCAGCACGGGGCCGTTGCCGATGGCGTCGCCCTTGTGCTTGTCGCTGCTGCCGAACCAGGCCATCAGTGCTTGCTCCCCATGTAGATCGCCTGCACCTGCGCGTCGTTCTCGATCTCGTCGGGCGTGCCTGTGCGCAGCTCGCGGCCGTTGTGCATCACGGTGACGCGGTCCACCACGCGCAGCGCGATGTCGAGGTCGTGCTCGATCAGCACGAAGCTCATGTGCGCCGGCAACGAGCCGAGCAGCGCGACCAGTTCGCGGCGCTCGTGCGGCGACAGCCCCGCGGCGGGTTCGTCGAACAGGATGAGCCGGGGCGCGCCGGCCAGCGCCATGCCGATCTCCAGTTGACGCTGCTGGCCGTGCGCGAGGTTGGCCACGCGCTCGTCGGCGATGTGGGTGAGGCGCGCGCGCTCCAGCAGGTCATTGGTGGCGCGCGTCGAGGCATTGTTGGCGCGTGCGCGCAGGAAGCTGAAGCGGCCGCTGGCCACGCCGCGCACCGCGAGGAAGAGGTTGTCCCGCACCGTGAGGTCGCGGAAGAGCAGCGAAGACTGGTACGTGCGCCGCATGCCCTTGCGGATGCGGTCCTGCGGCGGCAGGTCGGTGATGTCTTCGCCGAAGAAATGGATGCGACCGGAGGTCGGCGGGAAGTCGCCGGTGATCGCATTGAAAAGCGTGGTCTTGCCGGCGCCGTTGGAGCCGAGGATCGCGTACTTCTGGCCCGCCGTGACGGTGAGCGAGATGTTGTCGACTGCCTTCAGTGCGCCGAAGGCGCGCGTCACCCCGTCCAGCCGCAGTGCGTCGCCCGAGAGCAACTGCGCGCCACTGCCCGACACGGCGTGCGGGCCCGTGACAGCGCGGTGCGTCGCGCGTGGGCGAAGCGGGGTGATCGATGCCATCAGGTTCTGCAGTCGGGTACGTCGCGGGTGCCCAGGCCCATCTTCTTGAAGTCTGCTTCCGGAAGGCCCAGCGTCTGCGTGATGTTGGGCACCTGTTTCACGACCTTGTTGTAGAAGGAACCATCCGGCGCCTTCGTCACTTCGGTGATGTAGGTGGTGCCCACGCCGTTTCGGTTGGCGTCGATCTTCACGTCGCCGGCCGGGCCCTTGAAGTTGGTCTTCTGCAAGGCTTCGCGATATGCCTTCTGGCCATTCGACAAATCACCCTTCACCGCATCGAGCGCATCCAGCGTCGCCTTGGTGTTGATGTAGTAGAGGTACGCGAACAGCGAAGGGCTCGGGAAGCCGTCCTTGAAGTTGGCCTTGTAGTCGGCCACGAACTTCTTCCACTCCGGCGTGTCGATCGAGTCGGCCATCGGCCCGGCCGACGCGGTGCCGAGCAGCGATTCGCGACGCTTGCCCTTGAAGTTAAGCACCGTCTGGTCGACCGTGATGGAGCCGCCGACCATCGGCTTGTCGCCGCCGGCCTGCTCGTACTGGGTGAGGAAGTTGACCGCATCCGAGCCGCCCAGCACCACGACGAGCGCGTCGACATCCTTCGGTATCTTGGCGATCACCGAGGCATAGTCCTTGGTGCCCAGCGGCACCCAGGCCTTGTCGACCACCTTGCCGCCCTTGGCGCAATAGCTGGCCATGAAGCCCTGCACCTGCGAGTAGGGGAAGCCGTAGTCCTCGGCGATCAGGTAGGTCTTCTTGTAGCCCTTGGCCAGCACGTGCTCGCCAAGGCCGACCATCCACTGCGCGCCCTCGGTGTTGAAGCGATAGAAGTTGGCGGCGGGATCACCCAGGGTCGCGGCCTGCGCGCCCGAGGAGCCGTTGATGAAGGTCACGTTCGGCTGCGTCTTCGCGTAGTTCTTGACCGCTATGCCTTCGTCACCCGACAGCGGGCCGATCATGATCGGCACCTTGTCTTGTTCGACTGCCTTGCGCGTGGAGTTCACGGCCTTGTCGGGTGTGGCGTCCGACGAGACCTTGATGAACTCGATCTTCTTGCCGCCGGCCATGCCGTTCTTTTCCTTCAGCGCGAGGTCGGCGCCGCGCATGCCGTCCTGCCCGGGCGCCGCGAACGGCCCCTCCAGGGAAGCAAGCAGGCCGATCTTCAAGACCTCCTGCGCCTGGGCCAGGCCGCCCATGCTGATCAACGCCGCGGCCGCCACGATGCTGCGCGCGAACAAACGATTGCCTCTGCTCATGTCTCGCTCCTTCTTGTCATCGATGAATGCGGCCACTGCCGCGGTTGGGGAAAAACGAGTTGCCCATGCGGTTGCGCAGCGCCTGCCAGAGGCCCAGCAATCCATCGGGAGAGAACAGCACGATCGCGAGGAAGACCCCGCCGATCACGAGATTGAAGCGTTCGCGGTCGACCAGGTCGATGGCGAAGTTCTGCAGCAGCACGAAGACGATGGCGCCGATGAAGGCGCCGATCGGATGCTTCATGCCGCCGAGCACGGCGATGATGAGGATGTTGATCATCGCGCCGGTGCCCACGGTGCCGGGCGAGATGCGGTTGTTGTACCAGACCATCAGGATGCCGCCGATGGCCGCGAGGAAGCCGGCGACCGCATAGGCGGCGACGCGATGCGCCGTCACGTTGTAGCCCAGCGCCTGCATGCGGCGCGGGTTGTCGCGGATGCCTTGCAAGGCGATGCCAAAGGGCGCGCGGATCAGGTGCTTGACGAAGAAGTAGCCGCCCAGCGAGCAGGCCAGCACCACGAAGTAGAAAGGCATCGGGTCGCGGAAGTCCACGCCGAACAGCACCGGCGGCGAGATCTTGCTGAAGCCCTGGAAGCCGTTGAAGACGGTGTAGTTCTGCTGCGCCAGGTAGAAGAAGGCCACGCCCACGGCCAGCGTGATCATGATGGTGTAGATGCCCTCGGTGCGCACCGAGAGCCAACCGATGCCGGCCGCGACGAGCGTGGCCAACGAGACCGCGACGACGAGCGCCAGCCACCAGGGCCAACCCAGGCTGATCGCCAGATTGCTGCTGGTGCCGAAGATCGCCAGCATGTAGGCCGCGAAGCCGGCGACCGTCATCTGCGCGAGCGACACCATGCCGCCGTAGCCGCCGAGGAAGGTGAGCGACAGCGCGATGAGACCGAGCGCGAGAGACTGTGCGCCGATCTGGAAGGTAAAGAAGTTCGAGGCGAAGAAGGGGTAGGCGAGGACGAAGGCCAGGACGATGACGTGGCGCCAGCGGATGGCGCGGATCGAGGCGCGGGTGCGGGACCAGGATTCCGCCGATGCTTGAATCGATGGGATTGCGGGAGGCGTACCCATTGGATGAACGACGGCGGGGGGCCGCGCGGCACGCGACAGGTCCGCCGCCGTCGCGGACGAGTTCATCGCGCGGCGCCATTTGGCAGCGCTCATGTGCGGGCTCCCCGGAATGCGGGAACGGGATCGGGCTTGGCCGTACGCGAAGGACGCGAAGGTTCCGCGAAGGACGCGAAAGAAAACCAAAAGAATTCTTTTTGAATTTCCTTCTGTATTTTTCGCGTCCTTCGCGTCCTTCGCGTCCTTCGCGTACCTTCGCGCCCTTCGCGTACGGTCAAGCCCGCATTCATGCAGCGGTCGATCACCCGCAGGCCCCCATCGTGCACACAGCGGGTCATGTGTTCTTCCCCATCAACCCGCGCGGCTTGAAGGCCAGCGCCAGGACCATGATCACGAAGGTGAAGACCACGCTGTAGGTCGGCGCATAGGCCAGGCCGAACTGTTCCGCCAGGCCGATCAGCAGCGCGCCGATCGCAGCGCCCACCACGCTGCCCATGCCGCCGACGATCACCACCACCAGCGAGGCCAGCAGGTAGCGGGTGTCTTCTCCCGGCGAGATCGACAGCGCAGTGCCACCGACCACGCCCGCAAGCCCCGCCATGCCGGCACCGATCGCGAAGGTCAGCGCGAACACCCGTTGCACGTTCACGCCGGACGCAGCGAGCATCCCGCGGTCGTCCACCCCCGCGCGGATCATCATGCCGATGCGGGTGCGCGTGAGCATCAGCCACAGGCCGACGCCGATCACCACCGAGGCGACGAACACGAAGATGCGGTAAGTCGGAAACTTGTTGACCAGCGGCAGCGTGGTCGAGCCATAGATCCACGAGGGCGGATCGAAGGTGTAGATCTCCGCGCCCCAGATCCACAGTGCGATGTCGGCCATCACGATCGACAGGCCGATCGTCACCAGTGTCTGCCGCAAATCCTGGCCCTGCATGTGGCGGAAGATCAGCAACTGCATCAGCAGGCCCAGGATGGCGGCCGCCAGGAAGCCGGCCATGACCGCCAGCACCCAAGACCCGGTGTGCTCGCCAACGTACCAGCCGACGTAGGCGCCGATCAGGTAGAGCGAGCCATGCGCCAGGTTGACGTTGCGCATCAGCCCGAACACCAGCGTGAAGCCGCTCGCGACCAGGAAGTACAGCGACGCAAGCGTGAGGCCGTTGAGGAAGGTCTTGAGGAACAAGGTGTAGTTGTCCCACAGCGCCCAGACCACGAACACGGTGATCGGCACGCCGAACAGCAACCAGAGGCCCCAGCTCTTCTTGCTCAACGGGCACTCCCGCGGCTTGCCGCTTCATGGGCTTCGCGTGGCGCTTTCGGGATCGCGTGATCGCCTACGGTAGGCCGGGCGGCGATCATGCGGCGCGCTCCCACTGCCGCTGCGACGCGATCTCCGGCGATTTCGCGAACTCGCCGTCCTTCATCACCGCCAGGATGCGCTTCGGATCGCGCAGGATCGACAGATTGGCGAGCGGGTCGCCGTCGACCAGCAGCATGTCGGCCAGATAGCCATCCTTGATGACGCCAAGTTCATCCGGCTTCATCATGATCTGCCCGCCGTAAAGCGTGGTGCAGCGGATCGCCTCCATCGGCGTGAAGCCGAGGTACTTGACGAAGAATTCCAGGTCGCGCGCATTCTGGCAATGGGGCGTGAAAGCAAAGCCGTAGTCGCCGCCCGGCAGCACGCGGATGCCCCTCTTGTGCATCTTCGAGAGGGAAACGCAGGCAGCGTCCCATTCGGTCTGGTAGCCCATGTCGCAGGCCATCGCGTGCGTGACGCCCCAGGGCTCGGCCTCGTACAGCATCGCGTAGAGGATGGCGATGCCGGGTGCGACGAAGACATGGTCCTTCGCGGCTTCGAGCATGTCGAGCGCCTCGTCGTCGACGAAGCTCGCGTGGTAGATCAGGTCGATGCCATGGCGCAGCGCCTGCTTCACGCTCTCGGACGAGCGCGCATGCGCCACGCCGCGCTTGCCGCGGATCTTGACTTCGCGCATGGCGGCGGCGACTTCCTCGTCGAGCATCCAGGCGGTTTCCGAGGGCGACTGCGGCGTGAAGTTGTCGCCCGAGAGATTCAGCTTGATCGAATCGACGCCGTACTTGAGGAACAGGCGCACGGCCTTGCGCATCTCGTCCGCGCCGCTGACGTTGACGCCGAAGCTGAACTCGGGGAAGGGCAGGTGGGGCAAGGTCTCGTCGCCCAGCGCGCCGAGCACGGTGATCTCCTGGCTGGCCGCGAGATAGCGCGGTCCCGGGATCTGGCCGGCATTGATCGCATTGCGGATCACCACGTCGAGCCGCGCCTTGGCGCAGGCCGCGCCGACGCAGGACGTAAACCCGGCCTCCAGATAGCGTTTCGCGACCTTGGCGCACCACAGTACGTGCTCTTCCAGCGGCATGGTCTGGATGGCGGCGAGCGTGGCTGCGTCATTCCAGGAGAAGTGCGTGTGGGCCTCGCACATGCCGGGCATGAGCGTGGCGCCGGCGCCGTCGATGATCTGGGCGCCGCCCGGCGAGATCGGCGCCGTGCTGCGGCCGACCTGGCGGATGCGGTTGCCGCGGACGAGGACGCTGCCGCTGTACGGGTTCTGGCCCGTGCCATCGAGGATGCGGACGTTGGTGAAGACGACATCAGCCATGTGCTTCTCCTGTGTTCAAGCCGCCCACCGCTGCATCTGCGACCGCCGCACCGGCGGCGCCCGATGGAACTCGCCATCCTTCATCACCGCCAGGATGCGCGCCTTGTCCTGCAGCACCGTGATGTCGGCCAGCGGATCCCCATCCACCAGCAGGATGTCCGCCAGGTACCCCTCGCGGATGTAGCCCAGCACCTTCCCCATCCGCATCATCGGCCCGCCCCATGCGGTGGCCGACAGCAGCGCCTCCATCGTGCTCATGCCCACGTACTTGACGAAGTACTCCAGGTCCTTTGCATTGGTGCCGTGCGGCGTCCAGGCGAAGCCGTAGTCGCCGCCGGGCAGGATGCGGATGCCGCGCTTGCGCATGGCGCGCATGCTCTCGACCGCCGCGTCCAGTTCGCGGTGGTAGCCCATCTTGCGCGTCACCTCCGGCGTCAGGCCCCACTGGCTCGCGTGATAGGAGGTGTTGATGAGCCAGGCCAGGCCGGGGGCAATGAAGTGCTCGGTCTTGTGCGCCTCGAGCATGTCGAGCGCTTCCGTGTCGGTGAAGCTGGCGTGGTAGATCACCTCGATGCCTTGCTTCACGCATTGCTTGATCGACCAGGTGGAGCGCGCATGCGCCGCGACGCGCTTGCCCCAGTTCTTGGCCTCCTCGACGCAGACGCGCACTTCCTCTTCGGTGAACTGGCTCGATTCACTCGGCATGCCGGTGATCGACTCGCCCGAGAGATTGATCTTCAGCGAATCCACGCCGTACTTGCAGAACATGCGCACGCAGCGCCGCATTTCTTCGGCGCCGCTGACGATCGCGCCAAAGGCGAATTCCGGTTGCGGCAGGTGCGGCTGCGTGGTGTCGCCGAGGCCGCCGGGCACGGTGATCTCCTGGCTGGCCGCGAGATAGCGCGGGCCGATGATGGTGCCGTCGTTGATCGCATTACGGATCACCACGTCCAGCCGCGGCTTGGCGGTGGCCGCGCCCACGCAACTGGTCCAGCCCATGTCGAGGTAGCGCTTGGCCACCTCGGCGCACCAGAGGATGTGCTCCTCCGGCGGCATGCGCTGGATGGCGTCGAGGCTGGGCTGGTCGTTCCACGAGAAATGCGTGTGCGCCTCGACCATGCCCGGCATCAGGAAGGCGCCCGCGCCGTCGATGACCTGTGCGCCGCTCACGGGTGTCGAGCGTGCGCCGTAGGCCGTCTTCACGACGCGCGAGATGCGGTTGCCCTGCACCAGCACGTCGCCCATGAACGGCGCTTCACCGCCGCCATCGAAGATCTTCACGTTGGTGAACATCACATCGGCCATGTTCAGCTCCTTGCGTTTGCAGCGAGGAAGTCGCGCAGCTCTCGCTGGCATTCTTCCGGCCGTTCGATGGGCGTCCAGTGGCCGCAGCGCGGCAGCACCACGACGCGCTTGCTGGCGGCGCGGTGCAGCTTGTCGGCCATGGCGCGCACGGCTTGCGGGGGCGCCACGCCGTCCTCGTCGCCGGTCACGAGCAGCACGGGCGCCTCGATGTTCTCGATCGCCGCGGGTTGCGCCGCTGCCAGCGCCTCGCAACTGCGTGCGTAGTTCTCGCCATCCTGCCGCATCAGGCTCTCGCGCACGTAGGCCACGGCGATCGGCAGGCGCTCGCGCGTGTCGGCGGAAATCGAGGCTTGCAGCAGCGCCAGCGTGATGTCCTGCATGCCGCTGGCACCTTCGCGCGCCTTGGCCGCCCGCGCCTGGATGGCGGTGCGCGCGGCATCGGGCGGCGTGATCAGTGGCCCGAACATCGTGAGGCTCGCGACCCGCTTCGGATGCGCCGCCGCGATGTGCTGCAGCACGATGTTGCCCATGGAGTGCCCCACCCAATGCGCCCGCAGGACGTTCAGCCGGTCGCACACGTCGAGGGTGGTGGCGACGTAGCGCTCGATCGTCAGGCCGCCTTCGGCCCGCTGGGATCGCCCGCTGCCCGGCAGGTCCAGCCGGATCACGCGATGCCGCGCCATGGCCGGCATCAGGGGCGTGAAGGTGTTGGAGCTGCCGCCCAGCCCGTGCACGCATACGATGGCCGGGCCTTCGCCTTCTTCTTCCACCGCGATGCGGTCGATCATCTGGAAGCGCATGGTTATTCGAACCTGTTCTCGATGACGCCGACGCCGTCGATCTCGACGCGCACCACGTCGCCGGACTTGAGCCATTGCGGCGGGTTCTGCCCCATGCCGACACCCGAGGGCGTCCCCGTCGCGATCACGTCGCCGGGGTGCAGCGTGATGCCGCGCGAGCAGGTCTCGATGAGCGTGGGGATGTCGAAGATCATGTCGCGCGTCTGCCCGTCCTGCCGCAGCGCGCCGTTGACCCAGCCGCGCACGCGCGTGGCGCGGCCGTCGAGTTCGTCGGCCGTCACGATCCAGGGGCCCATCGGGCAGAAGGTGTCGAAGCTCTTGCCCAGGTCCCATTGCTGGTGGCGCATCTGCACGTCGCGCGCGGTCACGTCGTTGACCACCGTGTAGCCGAAGATGTGGTCCATCGCGTGCGAGGCCGGGATGTCGCGCCCGCCGCGGCCGATGACCACCGCCAGTTCCGATTCGTAGTCGATCTGCGCCGAAACGGAAGGCGAGGGCAGCCGCACCACGTCGTGCGGCCCGATCACGCATTCGCCGAGCTTGCCGAACACGATCGGCCAGGGGTCGCTCTCGGGCATGGTCGCGCGGAACACCGTGCCGGCCAGCTCGGCCGCATGCGCGTGGTAGTTGCGCCCGACGCAGAACAGGCTGCGCAACGGGCGCGGCAGTGGTGAGCGCAGGGTGATGAGTTCGACCGGAATCCGCGTGCCCGATGGCGAGGGAAGCGACTCCCCATTGGCCAGTCCCTGGATCAGCGGCAAAACGCCGCGTGACGCATCGCGCACGCCCAGCGGCGTGGCCTCCCGCCCGTCCGGCGAGATCGTGCCCACGCAGTCGCGACCACCCCAATTCCAGCTGGCCAAACGCATTGACTTTGTCTCCATGGCGCCCCGTGGTCGTGCTGGCGGGTGCCGGCTGCCTCGAAGTCTCGGAAGTCTTTCGGAAGTCTCGTTTGAGACTTGCGTCTCAAACTGGGATGGCTGCATCATACGGTTCGAGATCGAAAAACCACAAGAGACCGAGGGGCCTCCCGCGCTCCGGACAAACCCGATGGCGAGACTGAAACACAAGCTGAGCGAGCCCCCCGTGCCTCCCGAGCGCGGCGTGCGCGCGGCCACGTTCAAGCTGCTGCTCGACACGGCGATGACCATCATCAAGGAGAGCGGCCACATCCCCTCGGTGGCCGAATGCGCGGCACGCTCTAAGGTGTCGCGGGCCACGGCCTACCGCTACTTTCCGAGCCGCAGCGCGCTGGTCACGGCGGTGATCGACAGCTCGCTCGGCCCGGTGCGCAAGCTGGCGTCGGACAACCCGAACGGCCGCGAGCGGGTGCACGAACTCTTCGTGCAGACCTTCCCGCGCTTCAAGGAATTCGAGGCGCAATTGCGCGCCGCCGCGCAGCTTTCGCTGGAGCAGTGGGGGCTGGAGCGCGCCGGCCTGCTGGAGGAGGAGCCTTACCGGCGCGGCCATCGCGTGCGCATCCTGGAGCATGCGATCGAGCCGCTCGCGCCGCTCCTGCGGCCCGCCGTTCGCGACCGGCTGCACCATGCGCTGTCGGTCGTCTACGGCATCGAGCCCTATGTGATCCTCAAGGACATCTGGGGCCTGCGCGACCGCGAGGTCGAGAAGACCGCGCTGTGGATGGCCGATGCGCTGATCGACGCCGCGCTGCGTGATTCCGAGGCCAAGCCACTCAAGACGAAAAGCAGGACGACCTGACATGCCCCTTCAATCGCCCGCCTGGTACGACTCGCAATACAACAACCGCGCCCGCATCCCGGAGCATCCTGCCATCCTCCAGCATTGGGCCGATGCATCGGCGCGCGCATTGCAGCGGCCGGAATGGCTGTTCGACCTGGCCTATGGCGACGACCCCAGCGAGCAACTCGACATCCTGCCCGCGCCGCGCCCGAATGCGCCCCTGTTCGTCTACATCCACGGCGGCTACTGGCGCGCGCTCGACAAGCGCGACCATGCCTTCGTCGCGCCGCCGCTGTCCGATGCCGGCGCCGAGGTCGTGCTGCTGAACTACGCGCTGTGCCCGGCGGTGGGCATCGAGCACATCGTGCTGCAACTGGTGCGCGCGCTGACCTGGGTCTGGCGCAATGCGAGGGACCTCTGCTGCGACCGTAATCGCATCGTCGTGGCGGGCCATTCCGCGGGCGGGCACCTGGCGACGATGCTGCTGGCCTGTGACTGGCAAGCGGTGGCGCCGGACCTGCCGGCGGACCTGGTGAAGTCGGCGCTGTCGATCTCGGGCCTTTACGAGCTGGAGCCGCTGCGTCATGCGCCCTTCCTGGCGCCCGACATCGGCCTGACTGCGGAATCGGCCCTGCGCCTGAGCCCCGCCGCGATGCCTGCGCCTTCGCGCGGTTCGCTGGTGACGGTGGTGGGCGGCGACGAGAGCGAGGAGTTCCATCGGCAGGCTGCCTTGATATCGCATGCCTGGGGCCCAGGCATCGTCACCGCCGCGGAGACCGAGGCCGGCCGCAATCACATGAACGTGCTCAACGAGCTGGCGAATCCGAAGTCCGCAACGTACAGGCGCGCAGTGGTGTTGCTGGGCCTTGGCCATGGCAGTCCATGAGTTCCGGGACCGGCGCGCCGCAGGGCGAGCGCTGGCGCAAGCGCTGGCCGCGTACGCCGACCAGGCGGACGTGCGCGTGCTGGCGCTGCCACGCGGCGGTGTTCCGGTGGCCTTCGAGGTGGCTCGGGCACTGCATGCGCCGCTCGATGTGTTCGTCGTCCGCAAGCTCGGCGTGCCCGGTCAGGAGGAGTACGCGATGGGCGCGATCGCGACCGGGCAAGTGCAGGTCCTCGACGACGACGTGGTACGCCAGCTCGGCATCGGCGAGGCAGCCATCGCCCGCGTGGCCGAAGCGGAGCGCGCCGAGCTGCAACGGCGCGAGCAGTGCTACCGCAGCGGCCGACCCGCGCTGGACGTGGACGGCTGCAAGGTGCTGCTGGTCGACGACGGCCTGGCGACCGGCTCGACGATGCGCGCCGCCGTGCGGGCACTGCGGCTGCTGCAGCCGGCACGCGTGGTCGTGTGCAGCCCGGTCGCCTCGGTCCAGGCCGAGGCGCTGTTGCGTGGCGAGGCGGACGAAGTGACCTGCCTCCTCACGCCGCCGCACTTCCATGCCGTCGGCGCGTGGTACACGGATTTCTCCCAGACCACCGACGAGGAAGTCATGCAACTGCTGGATCGCGCGCATGGACCGGCTTGAGAACATCGAGACTTTCGTGCGCGTCGCGCAGACGCAGAGCTTTGCCGAGGCCGGCCGTCAGTTGCGCGTGGCCAAGTCGGTCATCACCAGCCGCATCAAGCAACTCGAGGACCATGTCGGCGCGCCGCTGTTTCACCGCAGTACGCGGGTGGTGCGGCTCAGCGATGTGGGTCAGGCCTTCCTGCGCGACTGCATCGAACTCGTCGGTCGTGCCAACAACGTGTTCGACCAGATGCGCGACGCCCGCGCCGGCCCCACGGGCACGCTGCGCATCCATGCGCTGACCGGCTTCGTGCTGGGCCATTTCGCCGCGCTGCTGCGCGAGTTCCAGGCCAACTATCCGGACATCCACCTGGAACTGATCGTCAGCGACGCGGTGGTCGATCCGGTGAAGGCGGGCGTCGATTGCGCCCTGCAGATCTTCCCGGCCGCCTCGACCGAACTGATCTCGCGGCCGCTGTTTCCCGTGCGCCGCGTGTTCTGCGCCACGCCGGATTACCTCAAGGCGCATGGCCGGCCGGAGACCCCGCGCGAGTTGCACAAGCACTCGCTGGGGCTCTACTCCGGTTATCCGACCCGCGACCGCTGGACCTTCCACCACCAGGGCGAACAGGTCACGATCTACATGAGCGCCGCGCTCCTGACCAACAGCGTGCACCTGCTGCGCGAGTACGCGCTGGACCATGCGGGCATCGTCTGCCTGCCGACCATGGTGGCGGGCGACGCCATCCTGCGCGGTGACCTGGAGGTGGTCCTCGCGGACCATGCGCTGTCGTCGTTCTCGCTGAGTGCGGTGTACGCGGGCACCTCGCGCAACGCGTTCAAGCTGAAGCTGTTCATCGAGCGCATCGGGGCCGCTTTCGCGAAGGTGCCGCCGTGGGATGCGGCGATGATCGAGAAGGGCCTGATCCCCGCCGAGCTGATCTCGGGCTGAAGGCCCCGGGATTCCTGGTCCTCTTGAGATCAGCCGACGATCCGCACCGGCATCTGCGTAAAGCCATGCACGAAGGACGAGCGCACCCGCTTCGGCTCGCTCATGAGTTCGATCTGCATGCCGCGCCGCAGCAGCTCCTCCCACAGCACCCGCAACTGCAGATCGGCGATCCGGTTGCCCACGCAGCGGTGGATGCCGAAGCCGAAGGACAGGTGCAGGCGCGGCATCGGCCGGTCGATGATGAATTCATCGGGCTGCTTGATCATCGCGTCGTCGCGGTTGGCCGAGAGGTACCACAGCGCCAGCTTGTCGCCTTGGCGGATCTTCTTGCCGCCGAGTTCGGTGTCCTGCGTGGCGGTGCGGCGCATGTAGGCCAGTGGCGTCTGCCAGCGGATGACCTCGGTGATCATGCTGCCGATCAGCGACGGGTCGGCGCGCAACTTCTTCATCTCGCCGGGGTTGTTCAGCATTGCGAGCAGGCCACCGGTCATCGTGCTGCGCGTGGTGTCGTTGCCGCCGACGATCAGCAGCACCAGGTTGCCCATGTACTCCAGCGGCGACATGTTGCGGGTGGTCGGGCTGTGCGCCAACATCGACACCAGGTCGGGGCGCGGCGGTGCGTTGACGCGCTCGTTCCACAGCTTGGTGAAAAAACCGAGCATCTCGCGCAGCGCGGCCATGCGGACCTCGGGCTCCGGCGCATCGGGATTGGTGAGCTTGTTGCTCGTGGCGATGTCCGACCAGAAGGTCAGTCGGCGCCGCTCTTCCTGCGGAAAGTCGAACAGCGTGGCCAGCATCATGGCAGTCAGTTCGATCGACACCCGGTCGACCCAGTCGAAGGTCTCGCCGCGCGGCAGGCCGTCGAGCACCTTGCAGGTGCGTTCGCGGATCAGGCTTTCCCATCCGTCGAGGTTGGCCTGCGCCGCGATCGGGCTCACCACCTTGCGCTGCTCGTCGTGCTTGGGCGGGTCCATCGCGATGAACATCTGCAACTGCTGCTCACCGGGCGGGAAGTCCATCAGCGTGATGCCGCCCCGGCTCCAGTCGGAGGAGAAGATGTCGGGGTGCATCTCCACATGCATGATGTCCCGGTAGCGCAATACCGACCAGTAGTCGCCGATGCCCGGGACCGGGCTGTGCGAGCGGTGGACCGGATCCTCCCGGCGCAGGCGCCCCAGCAAGTCGCCGATGGTGTCGTCGACAAACCATTGCGGGTCGGCGGGGTTGACGCCTTCGAGCGACAGCGATTCGATCTGCGTGCGTGAGGGCGGGGCGGCTGCTTCGGTCAAAAGGGTCGATTGCATGGCGGGGAAATCCTCGTGGGGGCTTTGAGTCTGGCGCTGGATGGGCTGGCCCGCAAGATGGCTGCTCCGGATGTCGGGCGCCGCACCGTGCATCGGTTTCGTGCCCGAGGGCTGCCGGAATCTGCTCCGTGATGGTGCAGGTCGATCAACAGCCGCTCGCAAGTCACTGCCGGCGCTGGTGCGAACCTTGCTGTCACCTGACCCAGTGCGCATCCTCCTCGCCTCCGACCTCCACTACACCTTGCCCCAGCTCGATTGGGTCGTCCGGTCGGCGCCGTCCTTCGACCTCGTGGTGCTCGCCGGCGATCACCTCGACGTGAGTTCGCCGGTGTCGCTGGATGCGCAGTCGATCGTCCTGCTGCGTTACTTCTCGCTGATGAAGCCGGGCCACTCGCTGGTGCTCGCTTCTGGTAACCACGACCTCACGGGCCCGGATCATCACGGAGAGAAGGCGGCCCTGTGGTTGCCCGGCAGCCGCCGTGCCGGCGTCTATACGGACGGCGACTCGCTGACGATCGACGACACGCTCATCACGATCTGCCCGTGGTGGGACGGCCCGGAGGGCCGGGCCGCGCTGGAGCTCCGACTGGCCGCGGATGCGCAACGACGCCCCGCGCGCTGGATCTGGGTCTATCACTGGCCGCCGGTCGGTTCGCCCACCTGCTGGACGGGCAAGCGCGAGTACGGCGACGCGGATCTTGCGGCCTGGATCGCCAGATTCAGCCCCGACCTGGTGCTGACCGGACATGTCCACGAGCCGCCGTTCAAGCCGGCAGGCGCCTGGGCGGATCGCATGGGCACGACCTGGGTGTTCAACGCCGGAAGGCAGATCGGCCCGGTGCCCGCCCACATCGTGATCGACCTGGCGGAGGGCACCGCCTCGTGGCGCTCGATGATGGGCGAGGAGGCGTTGTCGCTGGGAGCAGAGCGCGCGCCCGCACGGTCCGTGTTCTGAGCCGCCAAGGCGCCCGCGGCGCCGCGCTCAGTAGTCGGGGTTGGGCTCCCGGGCCGAACCGGAGCGCGCCGGTGGGCCTTGGCGGTGAGCCAGGTGATTCAGCACCTCGGACACCATCGCGAGGCCCGGCGCATCGCCGTACTGGTTCTTCAGGTCGGCGAGATAGGTCGTGACGAAGGCCAGGCGTTCGGCCAGGCCGACGGCAATCAGGTGCGTGATGGCGGGGTTGCCCATCAGCAGGGCGCGGCCGTCGGCTGCGTAGCGAAGTACGCTCGGCTCGCTCGCCACGACCGTGGCGCTGAAGGGCGAATTCAGCAGGAGCGAGATCTCGCCGATCGCCGCGCCCGGATGGCTGACGGAACTGATCGCGGTCCCTGCCTTGCTGACCTGCAACGTGCCTGAAATGAGGATCCAGAGGCCGTCGCCCGAGTCGCCTTCGCGCACCAATGTGTCGCCTGGCGCCAGCGTGATTTCAGGCAGGCCGGCGGTGCGTTGCAGGAGTTCATGCATGCGCCCATGGTAGGCGAATCGGCAGTTTCTTTCAGGTGGCAATCTGCGAGGCCGTCACTCGAACGCGACATCCGACGCCTTCAACACGCCATTCACGACCTCCGCGCCCTGGACGTTGACCTTTACGCCGTTGCCGAGGTTCGCCGCGGTGCCGTTGTGAAACGCAACGCCCGGTCCGCTGGCATCCACTGGCTGGCCGCGGACCTTGAAGTCCGCAGGCGACTTGAAGGCGCCCACGGTACCAATCAGGTTGAAGGAGGCGGGCCCGCCCGTGCCAGGCACATGCCGGATCTTGAGCTTCGCGACGCGCAGGATGCCGCCGCGGAACACGCCGCCGACCTCCAGCTTCACGCCGTTGCCGATGGAGCCAGCCGGCCCGCCGGTAACCTGGGTCGAAGACGCGTCGACAGGTATGCCGATGAGACTGAACGACCCCATGCCCGAGTAGCCCGTCACGACGCCGGCGATCTGTGCCGTCGTACCGTCTGACATCGGCACCGGATACCACCACTGCACCGATGTGGCGACGAGGCCACCGGCGCTCGCTGCATTGGCGCGGACGCGCACCAGCATCCCATCGACGAGTGGCCGGCCGTCGAGGCTGCCGCTCAGACTCGCGTTGCGGTAGTCGACAGCCAGGGCTCCGAGCTTGAATGTCGATGACGCAGCGTCGAGGTTCTGCACCGTGCCCGTGAGGATCAGCGTGGTGGCGTCACGCTGTTCGATGCGCGTCGCGCGCATCACGCCAGGTGCGCCCGGCAATCCCCATACCTGCAGGGTCCGCCCCGTCGTGAGCGCTGCAAGCCCGGACGCGTCGGCCCAGACCGTGGCTTCGTCCGTGGTCACGGTGGTGCCCAGCACCACGAAGCTGCCTTGCTTCAGGTCGACCGAGGCCAGCGGGCCGCGCAGGTCCGCGGCGGAGTCGACACGACGGGCGATGCCGCTCGTGAAGCCGGCGTCGACCGGGCCTGTGACTTTCACGCTCATGCCGAGTTGAAGCCCCGAGGCATCCTCGATGTTCGCGACAGTCGAATCGGTCGAATAGCGCAAGCCGTTCACGATGATGCTGCCGGCGCCATCGACCGCGCCCACCCCTGTCGCGTCGGCGGTGATGCCGGTGCCCCCGGAGCCCACGCCCGAACCATCGTCGCCGCTCACCGCGGTTGTCGTCGTGCTGCTGTCCGGGGTCGCGGCAATGCCTCCGAGGCCCTGGTTTCCAACGCCGGTTGCGGTTGCGGTCGCGGTCGCAGTGGTAGGCGCATCCGTGGCTGCAAGGAGGCTGCTGCCACCCGTGCTCGCAGGGGGAGTGGGGCTGGCGTTGCCGGTCGTAGCACCGGCAAATCCGGGTGGCGCGATCCCGCCACTGCCACCACCTCCGCCTCCTCCGCAAGAGAGCACGACGGCGATGGACATGGACAGCAGGCCAAGGCGGAGCAGGTTCATGTTGTCTTTCGTCCAGGTGGATTCGAGGGCGCGGCTTCGGCCGCTGCGTCGCGTTCGACGGCGGCGTCCTCGTAGTACGTGTAGATGCCGACACGAATGCGACCCGAGGCCTTTTCGTCGGCCGCTTCGTAGGCTTGCCGCATTTCCTGCGTCAACGCATGGTGCAGGCCGTCCCAGCGCTCGCGGGCGAACCGGTGAATGCGTTCGCAGTCGTCGAGCGACAGGCCGGAGGCGAACACCGAGCGTTCGAGCAAGGGCGGTGCGGCGCCCAAGGTGTTCGACACGCTCGCGAGCAAGTGATCGCGAGCGTTGTCGCCAAGGAACGCCAGCATTCCCCTGAGATCGCCCGAAGGCACGAAGCCGGCCGCTGCAAGTTCGGTGCGCCCTTCAAGCTCGGTTGCCATCTTCAGCCGCACCAACTCGTCCAGGATGACGCGGTGGTGGACGTTGCCGCGACTCGCTCGCCGCGCCAGGGCTTCGAAGGACGGCTTGCGTCCCTGCGCAAGGATCGGCAGCGAGCGGTTCTTCGGATTGTCGGCAACCATCTGAAGCCACAACGTCAAGGCCTTGGCTTCTGCCGACGACTCGGTCCGCGGCAGGCTGGCCGAGTCCCGCACCTTTGTCGTGACGACCTTGCGATTCAACCCGGTCGTGACGGAGATCTGGCTGATGTTGGGTTCGGTGCCCTTCTCGAGCCACGCGCGGCGCGCTTCGTCGACGAGGATGTCGCGCAGCAGTTCGTCCAGGTGCGTGTGCTTCACGCCGAATGCGAGTGCCAGCCGGACCAGTGGGCGCAGCACGCGTTCGCAGGCACCCAGGACCCAGGCCAGCTGACCTTCGCGGGTCTGGACCAGCGACTCGCGAAGGGCGCGATGCAGGCTCCGTCCACGCTCAACATTCTGCGATCCAGCCGTTCTGGAGGCCATTCAAGGTCCGGCGGTTACAGCGGGACAAGGATTTCAGCCGCTGTCTGACAAAAAAACCCAACCAACTATACGAGAACTGGCGTTGAATGTGAATTTTTCACATTCGACCCTGAGGGCAATGTGATGACTGACAGAACCCCGCGCCGGCCATCGGGCATCGGGCGCACTGCGAAGTGGTCCGCCATCCGTTCGATGCGATCGACAAGTGGCGAAATCCGCACGCGCGAAGCCGAAGCGCGCTTGGCCTGGACCATCGCGGTACGCGAGAGGGAGACGCTCCAGGCGCGCATCGTGTATGCCTTCCGCGATCACGTGGAAGCCGGCGGCCCGGGCCCCGCGGAGGCCGATCTCGCACTGTTCGCACAGGCTGCCGTTGCGGAACAGCGCATGGCACTCGCGCTCGCCAGGGCACGGTCGACGTTCGCAACTCGCAGGCGTTGACCGCACATCGAGGAGTCTCTCCATGACAGCCGCTGAATACTTCTTCGAAGGCACCATCGATTCCGTCTCCTTCGGAAGCTTCCTGGATCTTGCAAGACTTCGAATGGGCGGAGCCTCGGCAGAGACCTGCGATGCCTGCAACACCCTCAACCTGCAGCACGCGTGCGTCTGCAAGTGCTGCGCGCACAGGCTCCCCGCGTTCTATGGCTTGCGGGGACGAAGCCGTGAACGCAACGACTGTTCGAAGGTGCCGCGGCGGAAGCTCCGCGTTTTGGCCGGGCCGCGATGGGCGGCGCTCGCCACGACCTTGTGCTTCCTGATCGATGCGCTCAAAGTGGTGGGGGCCCAGTCCATTCTCGTGATGGGGCCGGCTGCCAAGGGCCCTTCAAAGTGACCAAGTACTGCGAGAGCTGCCACACGCCCAACAGGGACAAGGCGCGCTTCTGCCGTGGGTGTGCAGGCCGGTTTTCGGGCGCTCGCTTCGCTGCGAATGCCTTTGTGCCCACGGTGCCTGCCGAGGCTGCATCGGCTGCATTGCCCCAAGGGCCCGACATGCGCATCTGGGACCCGAGTTCGATCGTCACGCAAGCGGTGGCGACCGCGGCTCGTTCCCGTCGCGATGCGCCACCAACGCCAACGCTCCGGGCCTGGCTGCCCCCGTTCGGGCGCGCCGACGCACCCGTGGCGTTGGTGCTGTCGTGGGTGCTCGTGGCGTCGGGGGCGTTCGTCACTTGGTACTGGGTTCACACCGCCACGGAATCGGCCCCGGTACCGTTGCAGACGTCTGCTGCAGCCGAGGCATCGGCCACGAGCGAACTCCTATCCGCGAATGCGCGTGTCGAGCCGCCACCGCCGGCGGTCGGCCCGGACGAAGAACATGGTCCGCCCGTCGAGGTGCAAGGAGAGCCAGGCCCGGAACCCGCGGCGCTGGAGGATGCGAGCGTGCCGCCGACAGGCCCAGTGCCCGCAAACGCGGACGGGCAGCGCGCGCTGCCTCGCCGCGAAGCAGATGCCCGGCCCCGGGTCACAAGCCGGTTCCCGAGCAAGGCGGAGGTGAGCTTGCAGGTGCCGGGCCGAAGCGCCAGCGCAGTGCCTGGCTTTCCAACCCGGCGCCCGGTCGATGCGATCCACCAGGAGGCGCGCAATCTCCAGGAGGGCAATGCGAGGCCTCCGCTGCGCCAGGCGACGCAGGCCCCAGCTTCAGCGGCGAACTTCAATCGCTGCAATCCTCAGAATCCTTTCGGCGATGCGGTCTGCGTGTCCGCGGCTTCGTCCACAAGCCCCATGCCGGGCGCAACGGCGGGGGCGGCGAATGCAGGCACCACGCCGGGATTTGCGACTGTCGGAGCGCTGAACTCGAAGGCGTCCGTGGGCGTCGCTGCGGTCGCCAACACAGGTCACGATGCGGGCGGTGGCGGCTCTGTTGGTGCTGCTTCGGCTGTGGGCTCGCCGGGCGCTTCGGGCGCTGTTGGCGTTGCAAGCGGTGGCACCGCCGCGTCAGCTGCGAGTGGCGGGAGTTCAGGTTCGGGTGCTGGTTCGGGGGCGGGTCCTGGCGCGGGTGCTGGTCCCGGCGCGGGTAGCGGTGCAGCAGGCACAGGTGCGGGTGCGGGTGCTGGTGCTGGTGCTGGTGCAGGTGGCAGTGGCGGTGGCGGTGGCGGTGGCGGTGGCGGTGGCGGTGGCAGTGGCAGCGCAGGCGCAGGCGGTGGAGGATCCGGCGGCGCTGGCCCGGGGGGCGGATCCGGTGCGGGTGGCGGCGGATCTGGAGGCGGGGGTTCCGGCGGAGCCGGCGCTGGTGGAGCGGGCGGCGGTGGGCCTGGCGGCGGACCGGGTGGTGCTGGCGGAGCGGGCGGTGGACCCGGCGGAGGTGGTGGACCGGGCGGCGGTGGCCCCGGCGGTGGTGGCCCCGGAGGTGGACCCGGAGGTGGTGGCCCTGGCGGAGGAGGCGGCGGAGGCGCCGGCCGCTAGCCCCGCAGTCGGTAGCTCGGGATAACCCTGCCGATTGGACGATTTTCCCGAACAATGCGGTCCGCATTTAGCGCCTACCGCCCGGCGCATGACCTCCCTACAGTTCGGCCATCCGCAGCGCCGCTGCACCGTCGAACCCCAGGAGACAACTGCATGCCAGCCACCGCCTACCAAACCCGCTTCGGGTCCCTGAAGAACTTCGAGAAGGGCCGCGTCGAGCCGATCGCCGACGACGTGCGCCACTACGCCTTCTCCAATTGCTTCGACATCGCTAGCCGCAGCAAGCCCTACGAGAAGGTCGTGTTCGGACAGAACCAGATCTACGTGCTGGAGACGCTGCGTGCCGAAGGCGCATCGCCCTGGTACACCTGCGCGCATGACGAGTTCGCGCTCGTGATGGACGGCGACATCGAGGTGCACCTGGTGCAGCTCGATGCAACGCAGGTCGTGGCCGACGTCGAGAAGAACGGCGCCGTGCTCGTCCAGGGCGAGCCCAAGGGCAGGAAGATGGGCTGGATGAAGCTGTCGCGCGGCCACCAGGGCCTGCTGCCGAAGAACACCGCCTACCAGTTCCGCACGCAGGGCGACCCCGGCGTGATCGTGCTGCAAAGCTGCAAGGGCGACCTCTCCGTCGAGAAGTGGTCCGAGATCTGCCAGGTGCAATGACCTTCACGACATCCACATCTTCAGGAGCACACACACCATGAACGCACCCGCAGAACTCGCCAAGGTGATCGCGTCGCAGCCCGACGCCTCGCTCGGCTACAAGGATTTCTCGCTCGGCAGCTTCGGCTTCCGCCGCGACGAGTATTTCGCACACATCACCTGGAAGACGCGCGACGGCCGCCCGATGAGCCACACGCTGGACATCGGCAACTACCTGCGCGCCCTGATGCGCGACGTGGCCTGGGGCTTCTTCTATGGCTGGGTCAACTTCGACGACGTGATCGGCACGGTCAACCACTACCAGTCGGTCGACATGTATGCGGGCAGCTACAACGGCACGATGAAGGAAGCGGGCATCGACCTTCTGGAGAACTTCCCGACCGCGCAGATCCGCGCCACTTTCGAAGCCATGCTCGACGACTGGACCAACGAGACCTTCGACCCGTTCTCGGCTCCGCAGGAAACCGGGACGCCCTATGGCCGCAAGAACGGCAACAGTACGGCCAAGATCACCCGGGCCCGCGAGTTGGCCACGCGCTGCGTCGGCCTCAAGGGAGACCTCGACCTGCGCAGCGACGCCACCGGCGCCAAGATCAATCGCGCCTTCGCCGACGTGCCGCAGGAACAGCCCGAACTGCACCCCGAGCCTGGCTTCGAGAACGAGGTGCATGCCTTCAACCTGTTCGGCTTCCTGAGCCGCTCGCAGGTGACGTGGAACCCGAGCTTCACCTCGGTCGTCAAGCACAGCTACATGTGCCCGACCACCGAGGAGCACATCCTCCCGATCATCCATGGCAACGACCGCGTCGAGTGGTTCTTCCAGATGACCGACGAGATCCACTGGGATTGCGGCGACAAGAACACCGGCAAGCCGATGGCCCGCGTGATCATGAAGGCCGGCGACATGTCCGCCATGCCCGCCTACTGCCGCCACCAGGGCTTCAGCCCCAAGCGATCGATGCTGCTGGTCTGGGAGAACGGCTCGCCGACGCTGGTGTACGAGATCCAGAAGGGCGAAAGCCCCGAGATCCCCGTCGAGTTCTAGCTCGCCCCCAGGCTCCGCTTCGCTCCGCCCACCCCTGCCGGGGGCAACACCAGCGGCCCGGCGAAGCCGGTTCCGCGGTGTTTCTGGAATTCAGTGCGCCTTTGACGGCGCGTGCCGAGACGGGCATCACGCCCACAAGGAGACAGACATGGCAGACCTCATTCGGTCCGGTGCCGGCGCAGCTTCGCGCCGACGTTTCATGCAACACGCAGGTGCAACCTCGGCGGTCGCCGCGGCGGCGACCCTGGGGCTTTCCGTGGAGGCCGCGGAGCCCGCGCAGAAGTTCGACGAGACCTTCGACATGGTGGTCTGCGGCAGCGGGTGTGGCGGCCTGGCTTCCGCGCTATTCGCGAAATGGCAGGGCAACAGCGCCGTGATCCTCGAGAAGGCCGGCAGCATCGGCGGCACCACGGCCAAGGCGGCCTTCTGGTACTGGGTGCCGAACAACGAGGCCATGAAGAAGGCCGGCATCGCCGACCCCAAGCCCGACTTCCTCAAGTACGTGGCCCGCCTGTCGAACCCGCAGGGCTATGACGCGGCGCATTCGCGCTTCGGTCTCACGCAGTGGGAATACGAGATGTGCGAGGCTATCTACGACAGTGCCTCGCCGGCCGCCGAACTGCTGGCCGCCAAGGGCGCGCTGCCTTACCGCCATTGCCCGGACGTGCCGGATTACTTTTCCGAATTGCCCGAGGACAAGGCGCCCAAGGGCCGCGTCCTGGTGCCCGCCGGTGCGATTCCCAGCATGTCCGACGGCGGCCTGGTGGCGGTGCGCACCATGTCGACCAAGGCGCGCCAGGACGGCATCCCGATCCGCACCGGCATGCGCGTCGTCAAGATCATCCAGAACCCTGCGGGCCGCGTGATCGGTGTCGAGGCGCAGGACGAGCTGGGCGCGACGGTGCGGCTGCGTGCACGCAAGGCGGTGATCTTCGCCACCGGTGGCTTCACGCACAACGTCGAGTTGCGCAAGAACTTCCTCAACGGCCCGATCTACGGCGGCTGCGCCGCGCCGAGCAACGAAGGCGACTTCGTGAAGATGGCCGGCCCGCTCGGTGCGCAACTGCGCAACATGAACTACGCATGGAGCTGCCCGATCCCGCTGGAGAAGGCGGTGGCGCGTGACGGCTCGATGTCGGGCATGTTCTCGGTGGCCGGCGACTCGATGCTGTTCGTCAACAAGTACGGCAAGCGCACCGTCAACGAGAAGCTGCAATACAACGAGCTGGCGCAGACCTTCTTCGAGTGGGACGGCGCGAAGGCGGAGTATCCCAACCTGGTCCGCGTCGCGGTGTGGGACCAGCGCTCGCAGCAGAACTCGGCCAGTGCCGAGTACGGCCGGCTGATCGTGCCGCCGGGCACGGATGACCGCCACGTCATCAAGGGCAACACGCTGGCCGAACTGGCCCGTGCCATCGACGAGCGCTTCGCCAAGTACGCCGGCGTGATCGGCGGCGCGCGGCCATCGACGGACTTCCTGCAGAACCTGCAGGCGTCGATCACGCGCTTCAACGGCTTCGCCAAAAGCGGCAAGGACCTCGACTTCAAGCGCGGCGAGCGCAACGTGGAACTGCTGTTCAACGGCGATGTGAAGGACGAGCCGGGGCGCGCCAACCCGACGATGTGGCCGCTGTCGGACACCGGGCCGTACTACGCCGCGCTGGTGGTCTCCGGCACGCTGGACACCAAGGGCGGGCCGAAGACCGACACGCATGGGCGCGTACTCGATGGCAACGACAAGCCAATCGCCGGGCTCTATGGCGTCGGCAACTGCGTCGCTTCGGCGTCGGGCCGCGCGTACTGGGCGGGCGGCGCGACGCTCGGGCCGATCATCGCCTTCTCGTATCGCACTGCCAACGCGGCGAGCGCGGATGGGGGGAGCGCGGCATGACCGGCCTGCTCGCATCGAGGTGGGTGCAGGGCATGGCACTGGCCGGCGTCCTGTGCAGCGCGCAAGCCCAGTCGCCCGGCGAGCGCCTGGCCCAGAACAGTTGCGCGCAATGCCACAGCTTCGGCAAGGGCGAGCCGAACGGCGTCGGCCCCAACCTGTACGGCTTGCTCGGCAAGCAGGCCGCCAGCAGCCCGGGCTTCACGTATTCGAAGCAATACGTCGAGGCCATGAAGGGCAAGACATGGGACGCCGCGCTGCTGCAGCGCTGGCTGACCGACACGCAGGCCGTCGCGCCGGGCAGCACGATGGTCTATTTCCAGGACGACCCGAAGAAGCGCGCGGCGCTCATCGAGTACCTGCAATCGCTGAAGTAAACGAGGAGACACACCATGGCACTCACACGACTCACCATGACCGACGAGCAGCGCAAGTCGGTCGCGCTCGAATACCTCAAGGCCTACGACCACGGCGGCGTGACGTCGACCGGCGGCTCGATCCTCGACCTGTTCGCGGACGATGCGCAGGTCTACTTTCCCAAGTGGGGCCTGGCCAACGGCAAGGAAGAGATCGGCCGCATGTTCGGCGACCTCGGCGGGCGCGGCAAGTCGATCACGCATGACTATTCGGGCTTCAACTGGATCATGAGCGGCAGCGACCTGTTCGCCTGCGAAGGCACCAGCCACGGCGAGCACGTCGATGGCCCGTGGCGCGCGGGCGTCCCCGAATGGGCGGCGGGGCGGTGGTGCGATGTGTTCGAGGTGCGCGACTGGCTGATCCAGCGCTGCTTCATCTACCTCGACCCCGACTACGCCGGCAAGGACACCGCACGCTACCCATGGTTGGCCAAATGAACCTCACAGACATCCAGCAGGCCGCGGGCCTCGAAAAGCCGATCCGCCACCAGCTCTTCATCGACGGCCAGTTCGTCGACGCCGAATCCGGCGAGACGCTGGCCACGCTCAATCCGCACGACAACTCGACGATCGCCGAGGTGGCGCTGGCGGGCAAGGCCGACGTCGACAAGGCGGTGGCCGCCGCACAGCGCGCCTTCCCGAAGTGGAGCCGCCTGGCCGCCGCCGACCGCGGGCGCATCCTGCTGCGGCTGGCCGACCTGATCGAGGCGAACGGCGAGGAACTTGCGCGGCTCGAATCGCTCGACACCGGCCATCCGATCCGCGACTCGCGCAACCTCGACGTGCCGCGCACGGCGGCGTGCTTCCGCTACTTTGGCGGCATGGCCGACAAGTTCCAGGGCGAGACGATTCCCGTCGAAGCCGGCTTCCTGAACTACACGCTGCGCGAGCCGGTCGGCGTGGTCGGGCAGGTGGTGCCGTGGAACTTCCCGCTGATGTTCACGAGCTGGAAGATGGCGCCCGCGCTGGCGGCTGGCAACACCATCGTGATGAAGCCCGCGGAGATCACGCCGCTGAGTTCGCTGCGCATCGCCGAGCTGATGGCCGAGGCCGGCCTGCCCGATGGCGTGGTCAACATGGTGCCGGGCCTGGGCAGCGTGGCGGGGCAGTACATCGCGGAGCACATGGACATCGCGAAGGTCGCGTTCACCGGCAGCACCGCCACCGGCCGGCGCGTGATCCAGGCGAGCGCCGGCAACCTGAAGAAGGTGCAGCTGGAACTGGGCGGCAAGGGCGCCAACATCGTGTTCGAGGACGCGAACCTGGTGGCCGCGGTCAATGGCAGCGCCTGGGCGATCTTTCACAACCAGGGGCAGGCCTGCATCGCCGGCTCGCGACTGGTCCTGCACGAGAAGATCGCGGACGCCTTCCTCGAGAAGTTCATCCCGCTGGCCAAGTCGGTGCGGCTGGGCAATCCGCTCGATGCGTCGACGGAGATGGGGCCGCTCACGAGCGCGTTGCATCGCGAGCGCGTGTTGAGCTACGTCGATGTGGCCCGTGCGCAGGGCGGCGAGGTGCTGGCCGGGGGCAAGTCGCCGGGTGGTGACCTGGCGAACGGTTGCTATGTGGAGCCCACCATCGTGCGGGCCGCCTCGTACCTGGATCGCGTGGCGCAGGAAGAAGTGTTCGGCCCGTTCGTCACCGTGCTCACCTTCAAGACCGACGAGGAAGCCCTGCAGATCGCCAACGGCACCGACTACGGCCTGGGCAGCGGCTTGTGGACGGCCAACCTCCAGCGCGCCCACAAGTTCGCGCGCGAACTGCATGCCGGCATGGTCTGGATCAACAGCTACAAGCGCGTCAACCCCGGCTCGCCGTTCGGCGGCGTGGGGCAGAGCGGCTATGGCCGCGAGATGGGCTTCGACGCGATGCGCGAATACACGCAGGTGAAGAGCGTGTGGGTCAATGTCGACGCGCAGATTCCGCCGCACTTCGCGAGGTAAGCAGCGTGATCCGCGACTTCACTTACACGAGCCTGCCGCAACGCGTGGTGTTCGGGACGGGCTCGCTGCAGCACCTCGGCCGCGAGATCGATGCGCTGGGTGCCAAGCGCGCGCTGGTGCTGTGCACGACGGGCCAGCGTGACAAGGCCGAGCGCGTGGCCGCGATGCTGGGCGCGCAGGCGGCCGGCATCTTCGACGGTGCAGTGATGCATGTGCCGATCGAGTCGGCGCGCGAGGTGCGCACGATGGCGCGCGAGTTGGGCGCCGATTGCGCGATCGCCATCGGCGGCGGTTCGACGATCGGGCTCGGCAAGGCGATTGCGCTGGACTCGGGCCTGCCGATCCTGGCGATCCCGACGACCTACGCAGGCAGCGAGATGACGCCGATCTACGGATTGACCGAAGCCGGCCTGAAGACCACCGGCAAGGATTCGCGCGTGCTGCCGCGCGCCGTGATCTACGACCCCGAGTTGTCGCGCGGCCTGCCGGTCGCTCTCAGTGTGACCAGCGGCATCAACGCGATCGCACACGCAGCGGAAGGGCTGTATGCGCAGGACGGCAATCCGGTGATGGACCTGATGGCGGAACAAGGGATCGCGGCGCTGGCGCGTGCGATCCCGGCGATCCACCGTGATCCCGGTGACATGGAGGCGCGTACCGATGCGCTTTACGGCACCTGGCTTTGCGGCACGGTGCTGGGCTGCGTCGGCGTTGCCTTGCACCACAAGCTGTGCCACACCCTCGGCGGCAGCTTCAACCTGCCGCATTCCGAAGTGCACACCGTCGTGTTGCCGCATGCCATTGCGTTCAATGCCGGCGTGGCCCCCAGGGCGATGGAAGCGATTGCACGTGCGCTGGGCACGCCGTCGGCGCCGCTCGGCCTGTATGCACTGGCCAAGGACAACGGCGCAGCCGTCGCGCTGCGTGACATCGGCATGCGCGAGCAGGACCTGGACCGCGCGGCTGACATCGCAGTGAGCAACCCCTACTGGAATCCGCGCCCCATCGGACAGGCCGAGCGGGGCCTGATCCGCGAGTTGCTGCAACGCGCCTGGGAAGGCGCACCCCCGGTTTAGACCACAAGAAGGAGACATCGACCATGGCATTCAATCGCAGGCAGTTCACCCAGGCCGCGGCCGCACTCGCAGCCGCCGGCGCCACGCCGCTGGTGTTCGCGGCAGACACGATCAAGATCGGCTACGTCTCCCCGCAGACCGGGCCGCTGGCGCCGTTCGGCGAGGCCGACAAGTGGGTCATCGACCAGATGAAGACGGCGTTCAAGGACGGCATCTCCGTCGGTGGCAAGAAATACGACGTGCAGATCGTGCTGAAGGACAGCCAGTCCAACCCCAATCGCGCGGGCGAGGTGGCCAACGACCTGATCCTCAAGGACAAGGTCGCGCTGGTGCTGACGGCCGGCACGCCCGAGACGGCCAACCCGGTTAGCGATGCCTGCGAACTCAACGAGGTGCCCTGCATCTCCAGCGTGGTGCCGTGGCAGCCGTGGTTCTTCGGTCGCAAGGGTGATCCGGCCAAGGGCTTCAACTGGACGTATCACATGTTCTGGGGCCTGGAAGACGTCATCGCCAACTACACCGACGGCTGGAAGACGTTGCAGACCAACAAGAAGGTCGGCGGCCTGTTCCCGAACGACGGCGACGGCAATGCCTGGGGCGACAAGGAACTGGGCTTTCCGAAGCCGCTGTCGCAGATGGGCTTCTCGCTGACCGATCCCGGCCGCTTCCAGAACGGCACGCAGGACTTCAGCGCGCAGATCGCGGCGTTCAAGAAGGAGGGTGTGGAGATCGTCACCGGCGTGGTCATTCCGCCCGATGCCAAGACCTTCCTGACGCAGGCGCGGCAGCAGGGCTTCAAGCCCAAGGTCATCACGCTCGGCAAGGCCTTGCTCTTCCCTGGCGCGATCGAGGCGTTGGGTGACCTGGGCGATGGCCTGTCGACCGAAGTGTGGTGGAGCCCGTCGCATCCGTTCACGTCGAGCCTGACGAAGCAGAGTGCCAGGGCATTGGCGGACGCGTACGAGAGCGGCGCGAAGAAGCAGTGGACGCAGCCGATCGGCTTTGCGCATGCGCTCTTCGAAGTGGCCGCCGATGCGTTGTCGCGCGCCAAGTCGCAGAAGGCGTCGGATGTGCGCGACGCGGTGGCGGCGACGTCGATCAACTCGGTGGTCGGCCCGGTGAAGTGGGGCGGGGCAGGGCCCTTCAAGAACGTCAGCAAGACGCCGCTCGTGCTGGGCCAGTGGGGCAAGGGCAAGAAGTACAAGTACGAGCTGACCATCGTCAGCGATGAGGCGGCGAAGAACATTCCGGTCGGCGGTGCGCTGCGACCGATGCCGGGCTGATCCGCCATGTCACTCCTCGTGTTGCATGCGGTGAGCAAGGCGTACGGCGCCCTCAAGGTGACCGACGACATCTCGCTCGCCGTGAATGAGGGCGAGACGCTCGGCATCCTCGGTCCGAACGGCGCGGGCAAGACCACGCTGTTCAACCTGATCTCGGGTGACGTGCGCGTCGACGCGGGTCGCGTGGAGTACGAAGGACACGACGTGACCGCGCTGAAGCCGCACCAGCGCTGTCACGCGGGCATCGGCCGCAGCTACCAGGTGCCGCAGCCCTTCGGGAACATGAGCGTGTTCGAGAACCTGGTCACCGCCGCCTGCTTCGGGGCGCGGCAGACGGAGCACGAGGCGTGGGAGACGGCGCATGAGGTGCTGGCGCAGACCGGGCTCATGCCGCACGCGAACAAGCCCGCCGGTGGGTTGACCTTGCTGAACCGCAAGCGACTGGAACTGGCGCGGGCGCTGGCGACGCGGCCGAAGCTGTTGCTGCTGGACGAGATCGCGGGCGGCCTGACCGAGCATGAAGCGAAGCAACTCGTCGAGGAGCTGAAACGCATCAAGGCGAAAGGCGTGACGATGATCTGGATCGAGCATGTGGTGCATGCCTTGCTGTCGCTGGCGGACCGGCTGTTCGTCATCAACTTCGGGCAGAAGCTGGCGGAGGGCGAGCCGCTGGCGGTGATGAACGACGCGGAAGTCCGGCGCGTCTACATGGGGATGGAAGCATGACCGCATTGATCGCGACCCACGGCCTGCAAGCCTTCTATGGCGATGCCCAAGCTCTCTTCGGCATCGACTTCACGTTGGCGCAAGGAGAGCTTGTCGCCGTCATCGGCGCCAACGGCGCGGGCAAGTCGACGCTGCTCAAATGCCTGACCGGCCTGGTGCGGGCGCCGCGCGAAGCCATCCACTTCAAGGGCGAGGCCATCGGCGGCCTGCCGCCCGGCGAAATCGTGAAGCGTGGCCTGGCGATGGTGCCGGAAGGCCGCCGCCTCTTTCCGAGCCTGAGCGTCGAGGAGAACCTGCTCATCGGCGGCCTCTCGCAACGCAAGGGCCCGTGGAACCTTCAGCGCCTCTACAAGCTGTTCCCCATCCTGGCCGAGAAGCGCAACAACCCCGGCACCTCGCTCTCCGGCGGCCAGCAGCAGATGGTGGCGCTCGGCCGTTCGCTCATGAGCAACCCGGAGGTGCTGCTGTGCGATGAACTCTCGCTCGGCCTCGCACCCATCGTGATCCGCGAGATCTACGCGGCCATGCCGGACATCACGCGCGAAGGCATGACGGTCGTGATCGTGGAGCAGGACGTGACGATGGCGCAGCGCGTGTCGCGCCGCATCTACTGCCTGCAGGAAGGGCGCGTGTCGCTGGAGGGACGCTCCGACCAACTCACGCGGGACCAGATCTCGCAGGCCTATTTCGGCCTCTGACACGGGAGACATCGCGTGATCGAAACCGTTCTCCAGGGCATCCTGCTCGGCGGCCTCTACACCTTGTTCGCGCTGGGCCAGTCGCTGATGTTCGGCGTCATGCGGCTCACCAACACGGCGCAGGGCGACTTCATCATCCTCGGTGCGTTCGCCGTGATCGCCAGCGTGACGCTCTTCGGCGGCGCGCCGCTACTGGCCGCGCTCGCGGTGCTGCCGGTCGCATTCGGCTTCGGCTATGCGCTGCAGCGCTATGTGCTGAACGGCACGCTGGGCAAGGACCCGTTGCCATCGCTGGTCGTGACCTTCGGGCTGTCGATCGTCATCCAGAACCTGCTGCTCGAACTGTTCTCGGCTGATCCGCGCTCCATCGAGACCGGCGGGCTCAACACGCAGGGCTTGCAGATCGGCGAGTCGCTGTCGCTGGGTGTGTTGCCGCTGATCGTGCTGGCGATTGCGCTCGTGGCCACGGCTGCACTGCAATGGCTCTTTGCGCGCACGGCGCTGGGGCGGTCCTTTCGCGCCGTGTCCGACGACCGCGAGATCGCCGAACTCATGGGCCTGGACGCGAAGAAGGTCTACGCCTTCGCGACCGCCATCGCCTTCGTGCTGATCGCCATCGCCGGCGCGCTGCAGGGGATGCGCACGACAGTGTCGCCCTCTGACGGCCCGCTGTTGCTGCTGTTCGCCTTCGAGGCCGTGATCATCGGCGGCATGGGCTCGTTCTGGGGCACGCTGGCCGGCGCGATGATCCTCGGCATCACGCAGCAGGTCGGCTTTCGTCTCGACCCGGGCTGGGGCATCTGGTTCGGCCACATCGTTTTCCTGCTCGTGCTGGTGTTCCGGCCGCAAGGGCTTTTTCCGAAGACACGCTCATGACCTCCTCCACCTTCGACGTCGTGCGCGGCAGCGCCGCGAGCCGGTCCGCGCTGGTCGCCGCCATGCTGCTCATCGCGCTGGCCGCCAGCCTTCCCTTCTGGGGCGAATCGAGCTGGATGCGCGAGTTCGTCGAGATCGCCTGCTACCTGATCTTCGCGATGATGTGGAACCTGCTGGCCGGGTACGGTGGCATGGTCAGCATCGGGCAACAGGCCTTCTTCGGGTTTGGCGGCTACGTGATGCTGATGCTGGGCAACTTCCTCGGGCTCAACCCGTTCCTGGCGATCCCGCTGGGTGCGGCCGCGGCCGCATTGATCGCGGTGCCGGTGTCGTTCGTGGCGTTCCGGCTCTCGGGCGGCTACTTCGCGATCGGCACCTGGGTGATCGCGGAAGTCTTCAGGCTCAGCTTTGCCAACGTGTCGGCGGTGGGCGGCGGTTCGGGCACCACGCTGACCGCGCTGCGTGGCATCGACAAGGCCACGCGCGAAAGCACGACCTACTGGATGGCCCTGGCCTGTGTGGTCGCCGCGATCGCGCTGGTCTATCTTTTCCTGCGCAGCAAGCGCGGCCTCGCATTGCTGGCCATTCGGGACAACGAAGTCGCTGCCGAGTCGCAAGGCATCCCGGTCGCCCGCATGAAGCTCGCGGTCTACGTGGTGGCTGCCTTCGGCGCGGGCATGGCCGGCGCGCTGTATTTCGTCGGCAACCTGCGCATCAGCCCCGACGCAGCCTTCAGCGTCAACTGGACGGCGTTCGCGATCTTCATGGTGGTCATCGGCGGCATCGGCCGCATCGAGGGGCCGCTGGTCGGTGCGCTCATCTTCTGGGCGATGAACAAGTTCCTCAGCGACTTCGGCACCTGGTACCTGCTCGGGTTGGGCCTGCTGGCCATCGTCGTCACGATCTTCTTCAAGCAGGGGCTGTGGGGATTTGCGCAGCAGCGCTGGGGATGGTCGCTGTTCCCGACGCAGCGGCGGCTGGTCTTGTCCGCGCCGTCCAACGAAAAACGCTCGGCGCCCGTATCCTCAGCGCCCCACCTGGAGATTCCTGCCCATGCGAAACATCAATGAAGACACCATCACGGGCGCCGTGCTCGCCCGCCTGGAAGACACGCCCAGCCCGCGTCTGAAGGAGATCATGTCGGCCCTCGTGCAGCACCTGCACGACTTCGCGCGCGAGGTGAAGCTGACGGAAGAGGAGTGGATGCAGGGCATCGAGTTCCTCACCGCGACGGGGCAGAAATGCACCGACAAGCGGCAGGAGTTCATCCTGCTGTCGGACACGCTGGGCCTGTCGATGCTCACGGTCGCGCTCAACCATTCGAAGAGCGCGCAGGCGACCGAGGCCACGGTGTTCGGCCCCTTCCATGTGCCGGGGGCGCCGATGCTGGCCTTGGGCAGCGATATCGCGAATGGCGCGAAGGGCGAGCCGCTGTTCGTGAACGCCACGGTGCGCGGGACGGACGGCAAGCCCGTGGCTGGCGCGGTTGTCGATGTGTGGGAGGCCGATGCCGAAGGCTTCTACGACCTGCAGCGCCCGGACATGGACCACCCCGAGGGCCGCGCCGTCTTCCACACCGACGGGGAAGGGCGCGTCTACTTCAAGGCCGTGCTGCCCGTGGCCTACCCGATCCCGACCGATGGGCCGGTCGGCGCGATGCTGGAGGCCACGAAGCGCCATCCGTGGCGCCCCGCGCACGTCCACTTCATCATCCAGGCGCCGGGCTATGAGACGTTGATCACGCACGTCTTCAAGGACGGCGATGACTACCTTGACAGCGACGCGGTATTCGGCGTGCGCAGCTCCCTAATCGGGGACTTCCAGTCGCATCCGGCAGGGACCGCGCCGGACGGGTCGACGCAGTCCGCGCCGTTCCATACGTTGGCGTTTGACTTCGTGCTGGAGCCGGCCGCCTGATGCTCTGTCGAGGCTCAATCGGCGCTTGACGAAAGGCTGGGGACGCGCCGGCGAATGCGCCACCTCGAATGCCCGGCCTGCGGGTTCGCTGCGAACCACAATGCGCCGGCCATCAACGCAACGCCGGCCAACTGCACGGGGCCCAGCGCATGGCCGTACACAAGCCAGTCGATGCCGATGGCCACCGCCGGGTAGATGAACTGAAGCACGGCGATGCGGTCCGTGGCCAGGTGCGCCATGCCGCCATAGAGCAGCACATAGGCCAGGCCGGTGTGGATGATGCCCAGGCCGATCAGCCATCCCCATGCCGTCCCAAAGGCTGGCCAGCCGTGGATCATCGGCCAGGCCGCGAAAGCGACGGTGCCAACCGCGCATTGCCACCATGCAAGGGTGATCGGACCGAGATCGCGCAGTCGGCGCGCAATGACGGTGACGCAAGCCGTGAGGAAGGCGCCGATCAGGCACAGGCCCACGCCCACCCAATAGTCCGTCGAGACAACCTCGCCACCGGCATGACCCGACCCGAAAGCGGGGTCCAGCAGGCCGGTGGCCATCGTCAACCCTGCCATCGCGACCAGCACCGCCGCCAGCCGCCCAGGCGCAACCGCCTCACCCAGCCACCACGCACCCAGCACCAGCACCCAAAGCGGCTGGATGTGGAACAGCACCGTGGCCACGCCGATCGACGTCCGCTCGATCGCTGCGAAGAACAGGACCCAGCCCGCCACCATCAGCCCCGCAGCGGCCAGCACAGGCACCCACGCCTTCCGGGGTGGCAGGAGCGTGCCGAGTTGCCCGCGTGCAGCCGACCAGAGCGTCAGCCCGAGCAGGCCAAAGGCGCAGCGGAACCATGTGGTGGTCAGCGGATGCGCGTGTGCTTCCTGCACGAAGACGCCCAGGGTGCCGAGCAGGACGCCGCCCGACACGAAGGCGAGCAATCCGCGATTCGATGCGGCAGGAGATGTGCGTTGCGTGTGATCCATGCCGTGAGTCTGGCTGCTCCCTGCCTTGTCGAAAAGCGGATACTTCGGGTAGATGCCATCCGCTAATCGAATACCAAAAACAAAGCCATGAACACCAGCGACCTGCAGTTGGACTGGCTCACCTGCTTTGTCGCAGCGGTCGATGCGGGCTCGATCTCGGGTGCTGCGCCGGAGGTCCATCGCTCGCAATCGGCGGTGAGCATCCAGATCAAGAAGCTGGAAGGCGCCGTGGGCCGAAGCCTCTTCGTCCGGGGCCCGCGCCGCCTGCAACTCACGGCCGACGGCCAAGTGCTGCTGGGCTACGCGCGACGCATCCTCGACCTGCATGCCGAGGCGCAAGCGGCGCTCCAGGGCGACGTTCTCACGGGCCGCGTGCGCCTGGGTGTCCCCGACGACTACGCGGCGAAATACCTGACACCCGTGCTCAAGCGATTCGCACCCCGTCACGGAGGCGTGCAGATCGAGTTGGATTGCGAGCAATCGACCTCGCTCATTCCACGCATCGCGCGTGGCGACCTCGACCTGGCGCTGATCTCGCGCGACCATCCGCAGCGCGGCACCTTGTTGTTCCACGAGCCGGTGGTCTGGGTCGGGTCCACTCAGTTCGAACTCTGGCGCAATGACCCGCTGCCTGTTGCCGTCTACGAGGACACAAGCCTGGCCCGGACCGGCGCGCTCACCGCGTTGGCCCAGCAGGGGCGTCGCTACCGCGTGGTCTACAACAGTTCCAGCCTCGCCGGCCAGATCGCCGCGGTCGAAAGCGGATTGGCGGTCGCCGTGCTCACCCAGTGCAGCGCGCCGGGCCACCTGCAGGTGCTTGGAAGCGAACACGGGCTGGGGCCGCTGCAACCGATGGAAGTGGCCGTCTACCGCAGCCGTGCTTCGCGCACGTCCAAGGCGGTGGACAGCCTGCAGCGCCTCCTGGTGCAGACCTTGAGGCAGTAGGCGCGCGGCGGACAGCTTGGCTGCGTGACGACTTCGCGCTGCGCGCCGTTCACGTTCAAGCTTCTGGCTCACCGGCCTACGTTCCGGCGCGCGACCGGCACGCATGCTCTCTTGCGTTTGAACCAAAGAGGCAACCCGTGGCTCCAGACCGGCAACCTGTATTTGCAACTGCGGCACAACCGGCAGCGACAGTGCATGCAGACGACGATTCCTGGTTGAAGAAGCTCGGCCCCGGCCTCGTCACAGGCGCAGCCGACGATGACCCCAGCGGCATCGCCACCTATTCCCAGGCCGGCGCGAAGTTCGGGCTCGGGCTCCTGTGGACCATCGTCTTCACCTACCCGCTGATGGTGTCGATCCAGTTGATCGCGGCGAGGATCGGCCAGGTCACCGGGCACGGCCTTGCCACCAACATCCGCCGACACTATCCGGCCTGGCTGCTCTACAGCCTGGTCCTGCTCCTGGTGATTGCCAACGCGATCAACATTGCCGCGGACATTGCGGCGATGGCCGATGCGGCGCGGCTGCTCGTCGGCGGCATGCGGCATGCGTACGTGGTGTTCTTCGGCGTGCTGTCGATCGTGCTGCAAGTCTTCATCCCGTACTCGCGCTACGTCAAGATCCTGAAGTGGCTCACGCTGGCCTTGCTGGCCTATGTCGCCACCGTCTTCGTCATCAAGATTCCCTGGGGCCAGGTGCTGGTCCATGCCTTCGTTCCCAGCCTGAACCTGAACGCCGACGCCATCACCATGATCGTCGCCATCTTCGGTACGACGATCAGTCCCTACCTGTTCTTCTGGCAGGCATCGCAGGAGGTCGAAGACCAGAAGGCCGACGCCAGCGCACGCAAGCTCAAGGGCGCGCCCATGGCCTATGCGCGCAAGGTGTTGAACCGCATCAAGTCCGATACCTTCATCGGCATGGGCTTCTCCAACCTGGTTGCGTTCTTCATCATCCTGACGACAGCCATAACGCTCAACGCGCATGGCGTGACCCAGATCGAGACCTCGGCGCAGGCGGCCGACGCGCTGCGGCCCATTGCCGGTGAATTCGCCTTCCTGCTGTTCAGCCTGGGCATCATCGGAACCGGGCTGCTGGCGGTACCGGTGCTCGCGGGTTCGGCAGCCTACGCGATGGCCGGCACCTTCCGCTGGAAGAACAGCCTCGAAATGCGGCCGATGGCCGCCAAGCGCTTCTACGGAATCATCGCGATCTCTACGCTGGTCGGGGTCGCCATCAACTTCATGCCGATCGACCCGATCAAGGCGCTGTTCTGGAGCGCCGTGATCAACGGCGTGATCTCGGTGCCGATCATGGTCGTCATGATGTTGCTGGCCTCGCGGCGCGATGTCATGGGCAGGCTGACGCCGCCGATGCGGCTCAAGGCCATCGGATGGGTTGCCACGGGTGCGATGGCGATCGCGGTGGTGGCGATGTTCTGGACCATGGTGGCCGCGCCGGGGTGATCTTCACCCTTCCGGCTCCGAGATTGCGGCGGGGCAGGGCAGCCTGTATGGTGCGGGTCCGATCCCGCCTGAAACCCCGACTTGAACTCAGCCCCTGACGCCGACGTCCACGCCACACCGGACGCGGACGCGTCGCCTGCCGTACCGATCGCCATCAGCTTCGGCGAGGCATTGCGCTTCTGGCTCAAGCTCGGCTTCATCAGCTTCGGCGGCCCGGCCGGGCAGATCGCGATCATGCACACCGAGCTGGTCGAGCGACGCCGCTGGATCAGCGAAAAGCGTTTTCTGCATGCGCTGAATTACTGCATGCTGCTGCCGGGCCCTGAAGCCCAGCAACTGGCCACCTATATCGGCTGGCTCATGCATCGCACCCGGGGCGGCATCGTCGCGGGCGCATTGTTCGTCTTGCCGTCGCTGTTCATCCTGGTCGCGCTTTCGTGGATCTACATGCGTTTCGGCAGCGTGCCTGTGGTTGCAGGGATCTTCTACGGCATCAAGCCCGCGGTGACGGCACTGGTGCTGCATGCGGCGCACCGGATCGGCACCCGCGCGCTGAAGAACGGGTGGATGTGGGGCATTGCGGCGCTGGCCTTCGTGGCCATCTTTGTCTTCGGGGCGCCGTTCCCGGCGATCGTCGGTGCCGCCGCGCTGATCGGCTGGCTCGGCGCGCGCTGGGCGCCCAGGGTGTTCGCGCCCGGCGGCGGACATGGTGGCGCGCCATCGACCTATGGCCCGGCGCTGATCGACGACGACACGCCGACGCCGGTGCACGCGCGCTTCTCCCGCAAGCGCCTCGCGCGATTGCTGGTTGTCGGGATCGGCGCCTGGGCGCTGGCGATGGGCGCGCTGGTTTCGACCCATGGCCTGGACGGCGCGCTGACGCAGATGGGCTGGTTTTTCAGCAAGGCTGCGCTGCTGACCTTCGGCGGTGCCTATGCGGTGCTGCCGTATGTGTTCCAGGGCGCGGTCGAGCAGCATCACTGGCTCACCGCGCCGCAGATGATCGACGGCCTCGCGCTCGGCGAGACCACGCCCGGGCCGCTGATCATGGTGGTGGCCTTCGTGGGCTTTGTCGGTGGTTGGGCGAACCAGGTGCTGGGGCCGTCGTCGCTGTTCCTCGGTGGAGCGCTCGCGGCCACAGTCGTCACCTTCGTCACATTCCTGCCGTCCTTCATCTTCATCCTCGCGGGCGGCCCGCTGGTCGAGGCGACGCATGGCCGGCTGGGCTTCACCGCGCCGCTGTCGGCGGTGACCGCGGCGGTGGTCGGTGTGATCCTCAACCTGGCCTTGTTCTTCGCGTACCACGTGCTGTGGCCGGAGGGCTTCGGCGGTCGCTTCGACGGGCTGTCTGCCGTGATTGCCGTGGCGGCGATCGTTGCGTTGTTTCGCTTCAGGCTCGGCGTGATGCCGCTGCTCGGTGCTTGTGCGGCGGTGGGTCTGGCCGCGACGTACCTGCGCTGATCGCAAGTCGCCTTCACTGAATCCGCGCGGCAGGTGGCTCGATCCGCTGTGCGCCTGAAATGGCGACGAAGTACAGGCCCGTGAAATTCGGGAACGACCGGTACGCATGACCGGGCAGGTTCATCGATCGATCGGCCACCTTCGTCCATCAGGGTGTAGCCCATCGCCTCGATGTCCTGGATGAAGTTGTCGCGGTTGTAGACCTGCACCGGCGCGAAGGCGCCGCCGCCGATGTTCTGCGCGGTGACGAAGTCCTCGCCGTTGTAGAGCGGCACCTTGTTGAGCAGCAAGTGCGTCGGCCGCGCAGTGCCCGACTTCAGCAACCGGTCCGGCCGTCCTTCGTCGAGGTACTGGATCACGCCGGCGGCCAGCCATACGTCGTCGCGGCTGGCGGCGAGCGCCGGCTGGAGTTGCGTCGAGAACGTGAGGGGCCTTGCGCCCTTGCGGGCGGCCATGCTCTCGCCGATGGCGGCGATGGACGGCACTTCCACCACGTGCCAGGCCAGGTCGTCGGGCATCGCGATGTGGCGGCGATAGGCGTAGTAGTGCACCCCCACCGAGCCACCGATATCGAGGATGCGCGTCGAGCCGTTGCGCATCGCGCGCTCGAGCCACCACATCACGGGGTAGTCGTAGGCATAGACCTTCTTCATGCGGACGCGTATGTATTCGACGGCGAGCACGTCCAGGTCGAACTCCGGGCTCGGCGGCAGCCACTCGCGCGCGGCGGCGAAGGATTCGAACACGCCGAAATGACTGCCCATCCCCACGGGCGAAAGGAAGCGCTCGCGGCTCTGGCGCATGAGCGTGGGCCGGAAGAGCGAGTCTCCCAGTGCATTGCGGACGATCTGGAGGGGGCTGAGGGTGGTGAGTGTCACAGTGGCTACCTTGGCGGCCAGTGTTAGCCATGCCACCTTCGGCAACAAGCGTCATTCGTCCTAAGACTTTCGCACCGAAATGTCTACCTCAAAACTGACTATGCCGTTGAGTTTCTGCTGCGAATCGCGAAAATTCTCCCTGCGCCATTCCATTGTTCATATTGGAGAACTCGCGGCATGCACCTTGCCCAACTGGTTAGCGACTATGGCTACACGGCGGTCTTCATCGGCAGCCTCCTCGAAGGCGAGACAGTGTTGCTGCTGGCCGGCATGGCTGCGCATGAGGGCTACCTCTCGTGGCCGGTGGTGGTGGCCATTGCCTTCTGCGGCGGCACGCTGGGCGACCAGGTGCTATTTCATGTCGGCCGGCGACACGGCGGCGCGGTGCTGCGCCAATTCCCGGCGATGTCGGCGCGTGCCGAGCCGGTGGCGCGCTTGATCCGGCGACATCAGAACTGGCTGATCGTGGGTGTTCGATTCATGTATGGCTTGCGCCTGGTGGGACCGTTCGCGATCGGCATGAGCGAGGTGTCCGCCAAGCGTTTCGCGCTGCTCAACGCGCTCGGCGCCGCGATCTGGGCGCCGCTGGTCACTGGGGTCGGGTACCTGTTCGGGCACGCGCTCAAATGGTTGATCACCGATCTGGGACGCTATGAGGCGCTGGCCTTGCTGTCGGTCGCGGCGGTCGTGGCGGCAGTCCTTGTCGTGCGCTGGCTGCGGTCGCGACGCGGGTAGGGCCTGTCATTGCGACATCCGCTGCCCCCTGCCATACACCAGCAGCATCGCGATGATCACCACGCCGTAGGTCACCTGCCGTCCCATCTCCGGTATCTGCATCACCGACAGGATCGATTGCAGCAGCGTGATGAGCATCACCCCGACGACCGTGCCGAGGTACGACCCGCGCCCACCCAGGATGTTGGTGCCGCCCAGCACCACCGCCGCGATGGCGGGCAGCAGGTAGGCGTCGCCCATCGCCTGGTAGGCCTTGGTCGAATAGCCGGTGAGCAGCACGCCCGCCGCCGCCGAGCAGGCGCCGGCAATCGTGAAGCACAGCAGCGTGACCAGGCGCGTGTTGATGCCGGACAGGTACGCGGCCCGCTCGCGATTGCCCACCGCGTAGATCGCGCGGCCCAGCGTGGTGCGGTGGAGCATGAACATGGTCGCGGCGCCGACCACCAGCCACACCAGCAGCGCGTTGGGAATGCCGAGCAGCGAGCGTCCGGTGGCGATCAGGTGCATGGCCGGCGTGGACCGGTCCTGCGGCGCGAAGCCGCCGGTCTGCACCACGATCAGCCCCTGCGCCACCGCATTGATGCCGAGCGTGAAGATCATCGAGGGCACGCGCAGGTAGGCCACGCCGATGCCGTTGATCGCGCCCAGCACGCAGCCGCAGGCGATGCCGAACGGGATGGCGATGAGTTCGCCCGTCTGTCCCCACCAGCCCGCCGCGGCCGCCGACATCACGCCGCCCACCGTCACGATCCACGGCACCGACAGATCGATGCCGCCGAGCAGGATCACCACCATCGCGCCCGTCGCGACGATGCCGAGGAAGGACGCGATCTGCAACTGCAGCAGCAAGTATTCGGCCGACAGGAAGTTCTTCGAATAGAGGCTGCCGATCAGCAGCAGCCCCACCGTGCAGGCCGCGGCCGCAAGCACCGGCAGCTGGCCGGAGCGCTTCAGGCGGATCGCAAGCTCGCTCACTTGAACAGGTCCAGCCGGTTGCTCACCTTGAGCAACTGCAGCGCGCCCAGGCTCACGGCTGTGAGCAGGATCACGCCCTGGAACAGCGGCTGCCACAAAGGCTCCAGGTCGAACACGAAGAGCAGGTCGCCGATCGTGCGCAGCACCAGCGCACCGAACACCGACCCTATCGCCGTGCCCGCGCCGCCCGCCAGCGAGGTGCCGCCGATCACCACCGCCGCGATCGAGTTCAGCGTGTACACGCCGCCGATGGCCGACGAAGCCTCGCCCGAGTAGGTCACGAAGGTCAGCAGCAGCCCGCCGATGGCCGCGAGCAAGCCGGCCAGCGTGTACGTCACGAGCTTGGTGCGCCCGATGTTCACGCCCGACATGTAGGCCGCGCCTTCCGCCGAGCCGATGGCCAGTGCCGCGCGCCCGACCGCCGAGCGCCGGAACGGCACCCAGACCAGCAGCACCACGGCCAGCAGCACCACGAGCATGGCCGGCACGCCGCCGGGCAGGGCGCCCGTCAAGGGGTCCGCCAGGCCGGCATAAACGTCGCCGCCCGGCACGGGCCGCAGGCCCAGCGCGATGCCGAAGTAGATCGTGCCGGTCGCCAGCGTCGTGATGATCGGCTGCAGCCGCCCGTAGACGATGATCGCGCCGTTGATCCAGCCGCACAGCGCACCCACGCCGAGCACCACCACCACGCCCATCGCAGCCTGCAAGGGCGTTCCCACCACCAGGTGCGAGGCCACGCAGTTGGCCAGCACGAACACCATGCCCACCGACAGGTCGATGCCCGAGGTCAGCACCGGCAGCGTCTGCGCCATCGCGACGACCGCCAGCAGCACGCCCTTGTTGGCCGCGGTCGTGAGCACCGGCACGGTCCAGCCGGTCTGGTGCTTGGTGATGTAAAGCGCGAAGATCACGATGAACATCGCCAGCGCGGCATAGGCGCCGAAGTGCTCGCGGAGGTGGAAGCGCCAGTCCGATTGCCGCGTCGTCGATGCCGCCATCAGTGCAAGGCCTCCGTCGTGAGGTTGAGCGCGCTGGACACCAGCGCGTGCTCCGTCAACTCGGCGCCGGCCAGCCAGCGCACGATGCGGCCATCGAAGAACACCGCGACGCGGTCGCAGCAGCCGATCAGCTCCGCGTAGTCGGTGGAGTAGAGCAGTACCGCCGCGCCTTCGTCCGCGAGGCGGCGCAGCAGCACGTACATCTCCTGCTTGGTGCCCACGTCGATGCCGCGCGTCGGGTCGCTCAGCAGGATGATGCGCGGCGTGGTCATCAGCCACTTGGCGATCACCACCTTCTGCTGGTTGCCGCCCGACAGCGTGCCGACCGCATCGCCCAGCTCCGGCGCCTTGATCGAGAGCTTGCGCACCATCTCGCTGGTCGCGCGCTCTTCCTCCGATGCGATGACAACGCCCGCGCGGCTCAGGCGCTCCAGCGCCGCGAAGCTCAGGTTGTCGCGCACCGACATCGGCAGCATCAGCCCATCGGTCTTGCGGTCCTCCGGCACCAGCGCGATGCCGACGTCCTTGCGCTTGGCCATGCGCGGGCTTTTCACGTCGACCAGTTCGCCGTCGAGGCGCACCTCGCCATCCACGCCGCGCAGCACGCCGAACAGGGCGAGAAAGAACTCGCGCTGGCCCTGCCCATCCAGCCCGCCGAGGCCGACGATCTCGCCGGGCCGCGCGCTCAGCGCAATGTCATGCAGCCGCCCGTTCCATGACAGGCCGCGCACGTCGAGCGAGGGTGCGGCCGTCTCCACGGCCGGCCGCGGCGGGGGCTTGGGCGGAAATGCATGCTCGATGTCGCGGCCGATCATCATCTCCACCGTCTGCGCATCGGTCTGGGTGCCGGCCGCGAAAGTCGCCACATGCTTCCCGTTGCGGAACACCGAGCAGTCATCGGCCAGGTCCGCGATCTCCTTCATGCGATGCGAGATGTAGACGATCGCCAGGCCTTCGTTGCGCAACCGCTTGAGCAACGTGTAGACGCGCTCAACGTCGGCGGCGGTCAATGCCGATGTGGCCTCGTCGAGGATCAATATGCGCGGCTCGCGGGCGAGGGCTTTCGCAATCTCCACCATCTGCCGCCGCGACAACGACAAGCTCCCCACCGGCGCCAGCGGGTGAATGCCTTCCGCGCCCGCGCGCGCCAGTGCCGCCTCGGCAATGCGCCGCTGCGCCTTGCGGTCGATCAGCCCGAACTTGCGCGGCGGATTGGTGATGCAGATGTTGTCCGCAACGCTCAGGTCCGGCATCAGCGACAACTCCTGGAAGATGCACGCGATGCCCGCCGACACGGCCTCCTGCGGATGTGCGAAGCGGCGCTCCGTCCCCTGCAGCACGATGCGCCCCTCGTCGGGCTGCACCACGCCGGCCATCATCTTGATGAGCGTCGACTTGCCCGCGCCGTTCTCGCCCAGCAGCGCATGGATGCGCCCGGGCGCGCAGGCGAACTGCGCGCGTTCAAGTGCGCGCACGCCGCCATAGCGCTTCGAGACGTCGACCAGTTGGAGGATCGGATCCAATCTGTTTTGCCGTCAATTATTCTTCTCGTCCTTCGACATGATGTCGGTGGCCTTCAGGTTCACGCCGCACGGCGGGAAGTCGTTGGTGGTGAAGAAGTTGTCAGTCAGGTCGGGGAAGTAGTTCTCGCCGGCCTTGAAGTTCGGGTGCGTTGCCGTCGGGATCGGCACGGAGATCAACTGCGGCATCACCTTGCCCTGCAGCGCGGCCACGGCCGCCTTCATCGAGATCGCCACCAGCCCCGGCGACTGCCCGAGCGAGGTGCACACCAGCCCGTCCTTGGCCCGTTCGGCACACAGCTTGCGGAAGCCGTTCTCCGCTTCGCCGGCCACCGGGATCATCTTGTGCTTGGCGTCGATCAGCGCGCGCACCGAGCCCGTCGAGCCGCCCTGCGTGAACATGCCGTCGAAGTTCTTGTGCACGGCGACCGCATCGGCCACCGCCTTCTGCGCCGTGCCGTCGTCCCAGTTGCCGACCACCTCGACGACTTCGAACTTGTTGCCCGGTGCCTCGACCACCTTGCGGAAGCCCAGGTGCCGGTCGCGGTCCACCGAGTTGCCGGGCACGCCGCGCACCTCGAGCAGCTTGCCGCTCTTGCTGGGGATGTTCTTCACCAGCCATTCGCCGGATTGCGTGCCCATCGCGGTCTGGTCTTCGTTGACCATCATCACCTCGGTGCTGTCGAGCACGTTGTCGAAGGGCACCACCACCACGCCGGCCGCGTTGGCACGCTTGATGACCGGCGCGAACGCCGTCGGATTCACCGCGATGGTGACGATCGCGTCATAGCCAGAGTTGATGAAGTTGTCGATGGCCGCGATCTGCGCCGCCACGTCGGTGCCGGTCGAGACGATCTTGAACTCCTTGAGGTTCTCCTTCATTTCCGGCGTGGCCGCATAGGCCTTGGCCATCTTGATCATCTGGATGCGCCAGGTGTTGCCCACGAACCCGTTGGCCAGCGCGACGCGATACGGCCCCTTCTTGGCCGGCCACTGGAAGTACTTGGTGCTGGCATCCCAGGGCTTGAAGCAGCCGGGGTTCTCGCCCGGCCCGTTGACCACGGCCGGCCCCGCGGCATTCACTGCGGCAGACGCCACGAGCGCTGCGACGGCAGCGGCAACACGAACGCGATGGCTCATTTCCTTGTCTCCTCGGTGGGATGCGGCGCGACGCAAGGGCTGCGCACGCCGAGGGGCCTGACCACGCTGCCGGGACTCTGCCCCTCGCTCGGGCCCCGTCAGTCAGTTAACAAAGTTGCAGGATCATCATACAAATCGGGTTTGGTGTGGGTTGCGGGTATACCCTGCGTGCCTTCGCTTGCGCGTGGGCCGCGAGAGCCCACACATCGACTCAAGAGGCCTCGCCCGATGCGCGCCGCGGCGCGCAGGTGTACCCTGTTCCAGGGAGCGCAATACCTCACGTGGAGCGCGAAATGCCGAGCCGTTTCTGCCTGTTCGCCAACCCTGTTTTCAGCCCGCACCGGAGTCCGCCATGACGATGTGCCGCCGCTGGCTGTGCGTACTGGCGCTGCTGCTGGCCGTTGCCTTGCAGCCAACTGCCGGCGGCGCTGTGCAGGCCGCCGTGCCGCCCGTGTTCCTCGTTCGCATCCAGGGTGGCATCGGCCCGGCGACGGCGGCCGAGGTCAAGCGTTCGCTGCAGCGCGCCGCGCAAGAGCATGCGCAGCTTGTCGTGCTGGAGATGGACACGCCCGGCGGCCTCGACAACGCCATGCGCGACATCGTGCAGGACATCCTCGCCTCGCCGGTTCCCGTGGCCGGCTATGTGGCGCCCTCGGGTGCGCGAGCGGCCAGCGCCGGCACCTACCTGCTCTATGCCTGCCATGTCGCCGCGATGGCGCCGGCCACCAACCTGGGTGCGGCGACGCCGGTGGAGATCGGCATGCCCGGCACGGGCGGGGGCAGGGCGCCGGCAGCCCCGCCGACGGGCGCCGCCTCCGCACCTGCCGAGCACGACGACACCATGGCCGCGAAGCGCGTCAACGACGCGAGCGCCTATCTGCGCAGCTTGGCGCAATTGCGCGGTCGCAACGCCGCCTGGGCCGAGCAGGCGGTGCGTGAGTCTGTGAGCCTGGCGGCCAACGAAGCGCTCGCGCGGAAGGTCATCGACCTGGTTGCCACGGACACCGCCGACCTGCTGCGCCAACTGGACGGTCGAGAGTTGACGCCCGGCAACCCCGGCGCAGTGGCGGTGAAGCTGGCCACGGCGGGCGCCACCGTCGTCAGGATCGAAGCGGACTGGCGTGCGCGGCTGCTCGGGGTGATCAGCGATCCGGGGCTGGCGCTGATCCTCATGATGATCGGCGTCTACGGGCTGCTGTTCGAGTTCATGAACCCGGGCTTCATCGCGCCCGGTGTGATCGGCGGCGTCGCGCTGCTGCTGGCGTTGTGGGCGCTGCAGATGATGCCCATCAACTACGCGGGCGTCGGCTTGATCCTTCTTGGCCTGGCCTTCTTCGCTGCGGAGGCTTTCGTGCCGAGCTACGGCGCGCTCGGGCTTGGCGGCGTGACGGCATTCGCATTCGGCGCGCTGCTGCTGATCGACAGCGACGTGCCCGGCTTCGGCATTCCGCTCTCGCTGATCGCGGTGTTGACGCTGATCTCGGCCGCCTTCGTGATCGGCGTGGCGCGCATGGCCGTCAAGGCGCGTGCGCGACCGGCGCGCGCTGGCCTGCAGCGCATGGTCGGCGCGACGGCCGAGGTGCTCGAATTCGGCGGCGGCGAGGGCTGGGCGCTGGTGGACGGCGAACGCTGGCGCATCACCGCGACGCAGCCCTTGCAACCGGGCCAGCAGGTGCGTGTCTCGCGCGCCGAAGGCCTCACGCTGCATGTCGGGCCTGTGCTTGGCAGTTCATCCACGGAAGCGAGCCCCGCATGATTTCACTCTTCGTATTGCCAGCCGTGCTGGTCTTGCTGGCCCTCGTCGCGGCCAGTTCGCTGCGTATCCTGCGCGAATACCAGCGCGGGGTGGTGTTCCAGCTGGGGCGCTTCTGGCGCGTCAAGGGGCCGGGGTTGGTGCTCCTCATTCCCGGCGTGCAGCAGATGGTGCGCATCGACCTGCGCATCGTCGTGCTCGACGTGCCGTCGCAGGACGTGATCTCGCGCGACAACGTCACGCTCAAGGTCAACGCGGTGCTCTACTTCCGCGTGGTCGACCCGGAAAAGGCGGTGATCCAGGTGGAGAATTTCCTGGCCGCCACCAGTCAACTGGCGCAGACCACGCTGCGTGCCGTGCTCGGCAAGCACACGCTCGACGAGATGCTGTCGGAGCGCGAGCGCCTGAACCTCGACCTGCAGAAGATCCTCGACAGCCAGACCGACGCCTGGGGCATCAAGGTGACCAACGTCGAGATCAAGCACGTCGACCTCAACGACACGATGATCCGTGCCATCGCCCGCCAGGCGGAGGCGGAACGCGAGCGGCGCGCCAAGGTGATCCATGCGGAGGGCGAGTTGCAGGCCTCCGAAAAGCTCGCGCAGGCCGCGGAAATCCTGGCGAAGCAGCCGCAAGCCATCCAGCTTCGGTACCTCGAGACGCTGACCGTGATCGCCGCCGACAAGAACTCGACCATCGTGTTCCCGTTGCCGATGGACATCGTTGCCCCGCTGATCGAGGCCCTGAAGCGGAAGTAGGCGCCTTCAGCCCGAACGTCAGCCGTATCGGGTCAGGAACCAGCCGCGCCGGTTGGTGATGCGCTCCGCCGGTGGGGCCTTGACGTGCTCGATCAATTCCCGCGCTGCCTGGCCGAGCAAGGCCAGGTAGGCAACGTCGGCGTTGTGCGAATACGTGAGCGCCGTGGCGAGCTGTTCGAACTCGGCCTCCGAAGGTCCGTCGCCATAGCCGCTCAACTCCGCCGCGAAGGCGCGCGCCAGGCGCTCCTGGGCATAGGCATAGGTCACATACCGCGCCGCGCGTTCCGCGAAGGCGACATCGAGCTGGAGTTTCAGGAGCGGATTCATATCGGGCCTTTCGACGGGGCCACGCTGAACCCCATGGCATCAGCCTCCGATTTTTGAAGCCCCCGGTATGTACGCCGAGGCTCCAAGGCTTCTACGGCGAAGCCCGTTTCGCGCTGTAGGCACCCGCGAAGTGTGACTTTAGTTGTATCTCTCCTACAACGAAAGTGTATCTCAGAGAAACAATAATGTTACTTAATGGTTACGATTGTGACCCATGCTTACTTTATCACTCCTCCGTGCATCCGCCCCAGCCGGCACCGCCGACGCTGGATGTTCATCCAACACCCCTTCGCGCATGAGCCGCGTCCGTCGCGCCATTGCGCCGTGGGCAGCCAGTGCGCTGGTCCTGTCGCTCGCCGCTTGCGGCGGTGGTGGCGGAGGAGGCGGTGGCTTCCCGTTGAGCTTCGGCACCCCGTCGAGCACGTCGAAGCCGACCGACACGACCACCCCCCCGACCGACACGACGACGCCCCCGACCGACACGACCACCCCCACGACGCACAAGGTCACCGGTTCCGTCACCGGCCTGGCCGGCAGCGGCCTGGTGCTCCAGAACGGTTCCGACGAACTCGCCGTGTCTGAAAACGGCAGCATCACCGTCGCCCTGGCCCTGCCTGAAGGCCTCAGCTACAACGTGACCGTCAAGTCGCAGCCCGCCAACCCGGCGCAACTCTGCACGGTCAATGGCGGCAGCGGCACCGTCGGCAAGGACGACGTCGTCGACGTCGCCGTCGTCTGCTCCACCTCCAGCTTCAATGTCAGCGGTTCCGTGACGGGCCTGGAAGGCAGCGGCCTGGTGCTCCAGAACAATGCGGGCGATAACATCCCGGTCGCAGCAAGTGGCCTGGTCGACTTCGGCGAGATCGCCAGCGGCGCAAACTACGCGGTCACCGTCAAGACGCAGCCGTCCAACCCGCTCCAGACCTGTTCGGTCAACAACGGCACCGGCACGGTCAGCGACGTGGCGATCAGCGACGTCGCCGTGATCTGCTCGACCAACAGCTACAGCGTCAGCGGCACCGTGGCGGGCCTGCAAGGCACCGGCCTGGTACTGAAGAACAACGGCGGCGATGCCATCACCGTCAATGCCAACGGCGCGTTCACGTTCCCCGCAAAGGTCGCAAGCAACGCGACCTACACCGTATCTGCGGTGGCGCCGGCGACGGGCACGAGCCAGGCCTGCACGGTCACCAACGCCACCGGCACCATCGTCGACAGCGCTGTCAGCAATGTCGTCGTGAACTGCGCGGCCAACAGCTTCAAGGTCAAGGGCACCGTGTCCGGCCTGGACGGCGTGGGCCTCAAGCTGCTCAACAACGGTGTTGACGAACTGACGATCGCGGCCAACGGCACGTTCAGCTTCGCCACCTCGGTGGCCAGCGGCACGGGTTACGCAGTGACGGTCAAGACGCAGCCGACGCTGGTCACGCAGAACTGCGTCGTCACGAATGGTGCGGCCAACATCGGCAGCGCCGATGTGACGGACGTCAACGTGGCTTGCACGAGCCAGAAGGCGCGCTATGCCTACCTGACGACCGGTGCGAACAAGGTCGTGCCCTACGCCATCGGCGTCACCGGGCAACTGACTCTCGTCGCAGGCTCAGCCAACACCGACAACGGTCCGCTCTCGATCGCTGTGGACGCGACCGGTACGCACGGCTATGTCTCCACGTTCAGCGGCATCGACCAGTACAACGTCGCCAACACCGGCGCCGTCTCTGCGATGTCTCCAGGCAAGGTGAACGGCAACAACGTGGCGACCGTGCTGGCGCTCGATTCCAGGGGCCGCTACGTCTTTGCGCTGAACACGTTCGACGGTTTCCCGAACGGCACGCTGAACGCGTTCCCGGTCGGCAGCAGCACCGGCGCGCTCGGTACGGTTGTCAAGGTGTCTACGGGCCTGGCCCCGCTGGCACTGGCCGCTGAGCCGTCGGGTCGTTTCGTGTACGTGGGCAACTTCGGCTCGTTCGAAGGCAAGCAGCCGGACATCGGCTCGCGCATCACGGCATACAAGGCCGACACGCTGACCTCGATCGCTTCGGTGGCTGGGGGTGATTTCGTGACGGCGCTGACCGCCGATCCGACCGGAACCTTCGTCTTCGCACTCATCGGCGATATCGACTTCAACTCGGTCACCAGCGTGAGCAGCCTCGCCAACATCGCATCCAGCTCGATCCAGGCCTTCAAGATCCAGGCCAACGGTTCGCTGAAGTCCGTGTCCACGGTGGGCATCGGCGGCAAGATGGCGACCTCGCTGGTGGCGCATCCGGCAGGCAAGTTCGCCTACGTTGCGATGACCAACGGCGCTGTGCGTCGCTACTCGGTCGACACCGGCACCGGCGCCTTGGCCGCACTGGGCGACACGACGGCGCTGAGCGGCCCGGTGCTGCGCGTCAGCATCGATCCGTCGGGCAAGTTCCTGTTTGCCGCAACGGCAACGGGTGTCACGACCTACTCGGTCGGTGCCAATGGCGCGCTGACCTCCGTGTCCACGTTGGCCACCTCGGCAGTCACCTCGATGGCCCTGGGCCTCTGAAGCAAAAACGGCTGCCTTGCGGGGCAGCCGGTGGATTGCACTTGACGGTGCGGGCGAGCCTTCGGGCTTTCCCGCACCGTTTGCGTTGGGGCCGACGCAGGGCAGAGAAGGGATGCCGCGGCCCGCTTCGATAGCCTCGTCCGTGCGTCGGACGAAGCCGGAATTCAGATCAATTGGGCAGCGCGGTGTTCTTCGCGCGTTTGCCGTTCAGCGCATAGAGCGCCGGCTGCTCGATGACGACATCGCCGAGCGAGCCCGGCGGGGCGGCGACCATCTGGGTCTGCTGGATCTCGCGTTCGAGCCGCTTGGCCCGTTCGGCATACATCTTGGCCAGGGCGCTGTGATGCTCCGCCGCGGCCTGGTGTTCCAGGCGCGCCATGTGTGCTTCCTCCAGCAGCACGACGGCTCGTCGTATGTGCTGCTTGGGCCCGGAAAACAGGTTGAACATTGCGATCTCCTTGCAAGGTAGACGAACAACTTCGCACGATCACATTCTTCGAGTGCACGGGCCTGCGGGTCAAGCCCCGTTACGTGGGTTTCGTGTGACTTGCGTCAATCCGAACGGCGTAGGTGAGGTCGCGCGGAGGGTGGACGGCCCGTTCTCACCACAACGGTGCGCGGCTTGCGAAAAGCCGCCACCGGCGTAGCATTCCGGCCGGTGAACAAGCGCCGGTTCCTCCTGATCACCCTGGGCGGTGGCCTGCTGGCGGCCATGCGTGCGGTGTCGGCCCTGCCAGGCGGGGTGCTGACGCGCGCTCACAGGGTGATCGAATGAGGACGGCGCTGGCCCACGTGACCGCCCCGCATTGGCGGCTGTTCCCCAAGTACGCGACGCTGATCATTGCCGTGGTGGCCGGCGTGCTGTTGGTGAGCGGCGCCATCAGCATCTATTTCTCGTACCGGGAAACGCGCACGCAACTGGTCGCGTTGCAGTTCGAGAAGGCCCAGGGCGCGGCCACCCGCATCGAGCAGTACATGCTCGACATCGAGCACCAGTTGAGCTGGACGGCGCTGCCGCGCGTCGAATCCGGCGGCGACCCGCTGGAGCAGCGCCGCATCGAATACCTCAAGCTGCTGCGCCAGACGCCCGCCATCACCGAAGTGGTCTGGATGGACCCTGCCGGACTGGAGCAACTGCGCGTGTCGCGCCTGGGCATGGACTCGATCGCCACCGGCGCCGACATGTCGCGCGACCCGCGCTTCACCGAGGCCGCGGCCGGCAAGACCTACTACGGCCCGGTGTACTTCCTGAAGGGCACCGAGCCCTACATGACGATCGCGCGCGCCGCCGGCAGCGGGGGCGGCGTGACGGCGGCGGAAGTGAACCTGAAGTTCGTCTGGGACGTGGTCTCGCGCATCAAGATCGGCCGAGCCGGGCTGGCCTACGTGGTCGATGCGGGCGGCACGCTGATTGCGCATCCGGACATCAGCCTGGTGCTGAAGAAGAGCGATCTCAGCCCCTTGCCGCAAGTGGCCGCGCGCGATGCGCCGGAGGGCCAGGCGCAGCCCGTGGCGCGCGACCTGTCGGGTGCCGAGGTGTTCGCGGCGCATGCGCGCATTCCTGCATTGGGCTGGACCGTGTTCGTCGAGTCGCCGCGCGCCGAGGCCTATGCGCCGCTGTACGCGACCATCCTGCGCACCGGGCTGTTGCTGCTGGCCGGCCTGCTGGTGGCGACAGCCTTGAGCTTCTTTCTCGCCCGCGCGCTCGTGCGCCCGATCCAGGCGCTGCAGGAAGGCGCCGCACGGCTCGGCGCCGGCGAGCTGGAGCACCGCATCGACGTCCACACCGGCGACGAACTCGAGACCCTTGCCGCGCAGTTCAACCAGATGGGCGCCGACCTGCGCGCCTCCTACGCCGGCCTGGAGCGCAAGGTCGACGAACGCACCAGCGAACTCACCGTGTCGCTCGCCTACCAGACCGCGACCAGCGAGATCCTGCGCGTGATCAGCGAATCACCCACTGATGCGCAGCCGGTCTTCGATGCGGTGCTGCGCAGTTGCGAGCGGCTGTTCGGTGCGGTGCACATGGGCATCTCGATGGCCGGCGAGGACGGGCTGGTGCACCTCGCGGCGCAGCACGGCTCGGCCAACCGCGAGGCCTTCGCAAGCACCTTCCCGGTGCCGCTCACGGCCGAGTCCGGCTCGGGCCAGGCCATCCTGCAGCGCCGCGTCGTGCAATACCCCGATGTAGCCGGGCCGGATGTACCGCTGTTCGTGCGGCGCAGCAGCGAGGCGGTGGGCACGCGCGCCGTGGTGCTCGCGCCCTTGCTCTGGGAGGGACGCGCCATCGGCGTGATCTTCATCGGCCGGCCGGAGCCGGGGCCGTTCTCCGAGAAGGACGTGGCGCTGCTGAAGACCTTCGCCGACCAGTCCGTCATTGCGATCCAGAATGCGCGCCTGTTCAACGACACCCGCGAGGCGCTGGAGCAGCAGCGCGCATCGGCGGAGGTGCTCAGCGTCATAGGCCGTTCGGTGGCCGATGCGCAGCCCGTGTTCGACAGCATCCTGCTGAGCTGCGAGCGGCTGTTCGACAACTCGCATGTGGTGATCGACCAGCTCGGCAGCGACAACGCCTGGCACCTGGCCGCCTATGCCGGCCCGCATCCCGAAGAGCTGGCGGCGATGTATCCGGCGCCAGCCGAAGCGGCGACGCGCAGGCAGTCCGAGTTGATGGTGCGCAAGGTCACGCACTTCCCGGACGTGGCCACCGCGACCAACATGTCCGAGACGCTGCGGCGCGGCTGCGAACTGGTCGGCTGCAAGTCGCTCGCGATCGTGCCGATGCTGTCGGAGGAAGGGCGCCTGGGCACCATCCTGGTCGGGCGCCACACCCGCGAGCCGTTCAGCGCCAAGGAGACGGCGATGCTGCTGACCTTTGCCGACCAGGCGGTGATCGCCATCCGCAATGCGCGGCTGATCCAGGAGATCCGCAGCACCAGCCGCGAGCTGGCGCAGGCCAACCAGCACAAGTCGGAGTTCCTGGCCAACATGTCGCACGAGTTGCGCACGCCGCTCAACGCGATCATCGGCTTCTCCGAGGTGCTGTCGGAAAAGATGTTCGGCGATGTCAACGACAAGCAACTGGAATACCTCAATGACATCAACACCTCGGGGCACCACCTGCTGTCCCTCATCAACGACATCCTGGACCTGTCGAAGATCGAGGCCGGGCGCATGGAACTCGACCTGTCGTCCTTCGACCTGGGCATGCTGCTCGACAACAGCACGACGCTGGTGCGCGAGCGCGCCCTGCGGCAGGGCCTGACGCTGACGCTGGACGTCGACGAAGGCCTCGGCGAATGGGTGGCCGACCAGCGCAAGCTCAAGCAGGTGCTGGTCAACCTGCTGTCGAACGCGGTCAAGTTCACGCCGGCCGGTGGCAGCGTGACCCTGCGCGCGCGCAGGCTCGACCATGCGGTGGAAATCGCCGTGGTCGATACCGGGGTGGGCATTGCGGCGGATCAGCAGGCGCTGGTGTTCGAGGAGTTCCGGCAGGCCACCGGCGAATACCTGCGCAAGGCCGAAGGCACCGGCCTCGGCCTCGCGCTGGCCAAGCGCTTCGTCGAGCTGCACGGCGGCACGATGCGCCTCGAAAGCGCGCCGGGCCAGGGATCGACCTTTGCGTTCGATTTGCCTGAACGCGAACTGGAGGCTGTTTGATGCCCACCATATTGATCGTCGAAGACAACGACAAGAACATGAAGCTGGTGCGCGACATCCTTCAGTTCGAAGGCCATGCCACGCTGGAGGCGACCACCGCCGCCGAGGGCGTGGCCCTGGCGACCGGCAGGCTGCCCGACCTGATCCTCATGGACATCCAGCTGCCGGACTTCGACGGCGCCGAGGCCCTGCGGCGCATCCGCACCAACTCCGCGCTCGACGCAATCCCGATCCTCGCGGTATCCGCATCCGTCATGCCGGACGAGCAGCAGAAGGTCATCAACTCGGGTTTCGATGCCTTCATCACCAAGCCGATCGACCTGAAGCTGTTCCGCGCGACGGTGAAGCGTTTCCTGGCCCAGGGGAGGCAAGGGCCATGAGCGTTTCCAAGGTGCTCGTCGTCGATGACGTTCCGGTCAACGTCAAGCTGCTCGCCGACATCCTGGCGGTCAAGGGCTACGCGGTGGTCACCGCGTCGTCGGGTCCGCAGGCGCTGGCGCTGCTGCCCGCCGAGAAGCCAGACCTCGTGCTGCTCGACGTGATGATGCCCGGCATGAGCGGCTACGAGGTTTGCGCCGCGATCCGTGCGGACCCGGCGCACGCGATGCTGCCCGTGGTGCTGGTGACCGCGCTGGACCCCGGCAAGGAACGCATCAAGGGCCTCGAAGCGGGCGCCGACGACTTCCTGACCAAGCCCGTGAGCCAGGCCGAACTGCTGGCGCGCGTGCGCTCGCTGCTGCGCATCAAGCACCTGTACGACCAGGTGCAGCGACAGAGCGCCGAACTGGCCGAGTGGAATCGCCAGTTGGAAGAGCGCGTTGCCAAGGGCGTGCGCGAACTGGAAAACCTGGGGCGGCTGAAACGCTTCTTCTCCCCGCAACTGGCCGAACTGATCGTGGCCGGGGGCGCCGACGACCCACTGAAAAGCCATCGACGCGAGATCACCGTCGTGTTCCTCGACCTGCGCGGCTTCACCGCTTTCACCGAGACCGCCGAGCCGGAGGAGGTGATGGGCGTGCTGGCCGAATACCACGCCGCCATGGGCCGGCTGATCCTGCAGTACGAAGGCACGCTGGAGCGCTTTTCGGGGGACGGGATCATGGTCTTCTTCAATGACCCGGTGCCGATCGCGGACCCCAGCCTGCGCGCCGTCGAAATGGCGCTGGCCATGCAGCAGGAGGTTGCCGTCCTCAGCGCCGCATGGAAGAAGCACGGCTACGACCTGACGATGGGCGTTGGCGTGGCGCAGGGCTTTGCCACCATCGGTGGCATCGGCTTCCCGGGCCGCATCGACTACGGCGCGATCGGCACCGTGACCAACCTCGCGGCACGTCTCTGCGGCGAGGCGGCGGGCGGCGAGATCCTGATGTCGCGGCGCGTGGTGGGCGCGCTCGACGGTCGTCTGAACGCGGAGGCGGCGGGTGAGCTGATGCTGAAGGGATTCCAGCGGCCCGTGCCGACATTTCGGTTGGTATTTGGCTGACAAGGGACGGGCGGGTGGTGTTGATACTCGACGTAACCAGTTACCACCTAAGTTGTATTGTGCTCACGTTGGTGTTACATACAATTTCTTACATCCGATCCACGACTGGCCTGATTTTCAGACACCCAATGAACCTGTCGCCCTCCCTGCTCAAAGGTGCCTTGCTCGATGCCCAACAGTGCAACGGCATGGCGCCCACCACCAGCCAGATGCTGATCAGTGAAGGCTGGGCCGAATGGGTCGACTATGAATTCGGCACGCCAATCGACGAGAACGACCCGCGTTCCTTGATGCGCCTGACCGCGGCGGGACATATCGAGTTGGAGGCACTCGAAGGTACGCTGGTCGATCAGCCTATCGCCACGCTGCCGGTCACCGTGCAGCAGCCGAGCGCAAGAAAGCCGCAGCCGAGCGGGGTGTCCTTCCGCTTTTCGATCGGGCTCCGAGCGCGGGCGGCAATTTAGTACGTCGCCAGGACATCGCGTCATATCTCTTTCAGGAATGCAGTCGACTGAAAATTAATCGCTTTTAGAAGATCTTCGGGGCTCGCAGAATCGCGTTCACCACCACCTCGAAGGCTTCCAGAATGCAATCCCGTCTCTCCCTGGCGCTCGGCCTGGCCGCAGCCCTCCTGTGCTCGCCCGTACTCGCGCAAAGCGACACGCTCGCCAAGATCAAGGCCAGCGGCAGCATCCAGATCGGCGGACGCGACAGCCAGGTCCCCTTCTCGTACAAGCCCGCCGGCGGCGGCGATCCGGTCGGCTTCACCAACGACATCTGCCTGAAGATCGTCGAGGCGGTGAAGGCCAGGCTGGGCATGCCCAACCTGGAAGTGCACTACACGGTCCTGACCTCGACGAACCGCATTCCGTTGCTGACCAACGGCACCGTCGACCTCGACTGCGCCACCACCACGAACACCGTGCAGCGCCAGCAGCAGGTCGCATTCGCGCCGAGCCATTTCGTCACCCACATCACCGCTGCGGTGAAGAAGAACTCCGGCATCAACACCCTGGCCGATTTGAACGGCAAGACCGTGTCGACCGTGTCCGGCAGCACGGGCATCCAGCTCCTGCGCCAGTACCGCAAGGCAGGCAACGTCGAGGTGCAGGAACTGGCGGCCAAGGACACGGCGGACGGCTTCCTGCTGCTGGCGTCGGACCGCAGCGTGGCCTACATCCTCGACGACGTGCAACTGGCCGGCCTCATCGCAACGTCGACGAAGCCGGGCGACTTCAAGATCCTGACGGGCGAGTCGCTGCGCCAGGAGCCCTACGGGATCATGTACCGCAAGGACGATCCGGCGTTCAAGGAAATGGTCGACAAGACGGTGACGGACCTCATGAAGTCGGGCGCCATCGAGCAGCTCTACGCCAGGTGGTTCACCAGGCCGATTCCGCCGACCAACGCCAACCTCAATTTCCCGATGACGGATGCCGTCAAGGAGATCTACAGGAACCCGAACAACAAGGGTGTGTGAGTTGTCAACGCGCCGCCTGGAACATCTGCGTGAAATCGCAGCATTCCTGCGCCAGCATCACGATCGAAGCCACCAGCGAACTCCGATGCTCGCCCTTGTACATCGCCACGTAGGTCACCGGCGGCAGCGCGGGCGTGACGTCGATGGGTGCGAGCAGTCCCTGGTCGACCATCTGCTGCAGTGCATGGCGAGGCAGGTAGCTCACGCCCAGGCCGGAGACGGTCAGGCCGATCAGCGCGACGAGGTTGTGGATGACGATCGTGTTGGCGGGCTGGATGCCGAGCTCCTTCATCCAGCTGTCGTAGAGCAGGCCGGTGCCCGACTTCGAGCCCTGGATCAGCATGCGCTGGCGCGCCAGTTCATGGAGGCGCACCGGCTCACCTTGCGGGATGAGCCCGGGCTTGCACATCCACGCGCTTTCGACGGCGCCGACGGCCTTGCTGGGGATGCGCGTGTCGGCGAAGGCGTCGGGCACCACGATGAGGTCGAGCTCGTCGGCCAGCACCTTCTCGCGCAGGTTGACGCTGCTGTCGACGTCCGGCTCCAGGGTGACCTTCGGGTAGTGCGACTGGATCCGCTCGACCCAGCGCGGGAACCAGGTCATCGCGGTGAGTTCGGTCACGCCGATGCGAACACGGCGCTCGAGCACGTCCTGCCGGCCGAACTGCTCGACGGCCGCATCGCGCTGCGCGAGCAGGCTCTTGGCCAGCATGAACATCTCCTCGCCCTTGTCGGTGAGGCGGGCGGATCGCTGCGTGCGGTCGAACAGCTCGGTGTCGAACACCATCTCCAGCTCGTGCACGCGCTTGGACACGGCCGACTGCGAGGTGTGCAGCTTGTTGGCCGCGAGTGCGAAGCTGCCGAGCTGGCCGATCCAGTAGAGCGCTTCGAGTTGCTTGAAAGTCATCATGGCCGAGGCGCGTTCATTTCTTCAGCTGGAGAGTCTCCCTGATCACGTCGCCGCGATCAGGGTCTCCCCAATCCTATTCATCAATATTTTTTCTGGAAATCCAGCATGAACACCGATCAAGGCGCGCTCTTCGCCGATGCGCTGATGCACGAGATCAAGAGCCGGTTTCACTATGTCGACCACGATATGAACGGGCGGCAACGACTCTTCTTCGACAACGCCGGCGGCTCGTTCCGGTTGAAGGCCGCGGTCGAGCAGATGGGGCGCATCGACGCGTTGCCCGACTGCCCCGAGCGCATCCATGAGCTCGCGATCTTCCTGCAGCGCGTGCAGGCCCAGGGCACAGACGACGTTCGGACAATCCTCAACGCGAAAGGCGGCAGCGTCTACGCTTCGCTCACCGCGTCCGGCGGCATGTTCGACATGGTGCGCGCGGTGGCCGAGAACGTGCCCGGCACGAACATGGTGACCACCGTGCTCGAACATCCCTCGTCCTTCGACGCGATGTCGCTGTATGCCGAGCGCCTCGGCAAGACGCTGCGGGTCGCGCAGTCCAACCCGGTGACAGGCGGCGTCGATGTCGACGAGATCGTGGGCCTGGTCGACCAGGATACGTCGCTGCTGAGCGTGATCTACGCGTCCAACATTTCGGGCGCCAAGCTGGACATCGAGCAGATCGTGAAGCGCACACGCGCCATCAAGCCCGACCTCTACATCATCGTGGACGCGGTGCAGCACGCGCCGCATGGGTTGATCGACCTGCAGAAGACGCCGGTGGACGGCATCAACATCGCGCCGTACAAGTTCTTCGGCTGCAGGGGCTCGGGCATGTCGTGGGTGTCGGATCGTGCGTCGGTGCTGCCGCATCACAAGCTGGCCGGCAAGAAGAAGGACTTCTGGGACCTGGGCAGCGCGGCGCCCTGGCAGTTCGCGGTGGTCACCGAGATCGTCAACTACGTCTGCTGGCTCGGCGGGCAGTTCAGCCAGAGCCAGGACCGGCGCGAACTGTTCGCCGCGGGCATCCATGGCATCGAGCTGCATGAGCGTGCATTGCTCGCCCGCTTGCTCGATGGCGACGACAACAACCCTGGCTTGCGCCGCATGGACAACGTGCAGGTCTTCCTCGACTACGAAGACCTCACGAAGCGCGACCTGATCCTCGCGATCGGCATCGACAACCTGGAGCACGCGCAGGCGGTGCGGGAGTACGAGAAGCGCGGCGTGATCGTCTATGAACGTGTGGCGACGAGCTTGTATTCGAAGCGCATGCTGCAGTCCTTCGGGCTTGAAGGCGCGATTCGCGTGTCTCCGCTGCACTGCAATTCCGCGGCCGACATCGATCGCTTCCTGCAAGTAACGAGGGAGATCAGCCAGGTGTTTGCCACCGCTTGATCAAGGGCGGGCAAGCGCATGGGCACGCGCGGGTCAAACGCCCAGCAAGGTCGACAGCGCCTCCGGTGCAGCCACCAACGCAGCCGATTCCGAGGCCAGCACGATCCGGCCTTTCTCCATCACCACCGCGCGATCCGTATGCGCCAGCACCTTGCGCCAGTCGCGGTCCACGATCAGCGTGGCGATGCCGGTACTGCGGATGTCCGCGATCACACGCCAGATCTCGGCCACGATCAGCGGCGCCAGGCCTTCGGTGGCTTCGTCGAGGATCAGCAGGCGTGGGTTGGTCATGAGCGCGCGGCCGATCGACAGCATCTGCTGCTCGCCGCCGGAAAGCTGCTGGCCGCCGTGACCCAGTCGCTCGGTGAGCCGTGGGAAGGTCGCCATCACGCGGTCGAAGGTCCACGCGCGCTGGCCGTCGATGCCGGCGCGGGCGCTCATCAGCAGGTTCTCCTTGACGGAGAGGTTCGGAAAGATGCCGCGGCCTTCGGGCACATAGCCGATGCCGCGCCGTGCCATCTTCTCCGGCACCCAGCCGGTCACGTCCTGGCCGTCGAGCTTCACTTGGCCAAAGGCAGGGCGCACATAGCCCATCAGCGTGCGGATCAGCGTGGTCTTGCCCATGCCATTGCGTCCGAGCAGGCCGACCGATGTCGATGCCGGCAACTCGACATCGACGCCGCGCAGGATGTGGCTGTCGCCGTAGTAGGTGTTGATGCCTGTGACTTGCAACATCTCAATGGTCCTCACCCAGGTACGCGGTGCGAACCTCGGCGTTGTTGCGGATCGCATCCGGGTCGCCCGTCGCGATGACGGCGCCGTTGACCATCACCGTGATGCGGTCGGCAATGCGGAACACCGCATCCATGTCGTGCTCCACCAGCAGGATCGCATGCGAGGACTTCAGCTGGGTCAGCAGCGCGAGCATGCGTTCGGTTTCCTCGGCGCCCATGCCGGCGAGCGGCTCGTCCAGCAGCAACACGCGTGGTCGCGTGGCGAGGCACATCGCGACTTCGAGCTGTCGCTTGGCGCCGTGGCTCAGCGTGCCGGCGATGCGTTGCGCGTCGGTTGCAAGGCCGGCCGCGGCCAGGGCTTCGTCGGCGGCGGCATTGCTGGCGGCGCAGCGCGCAGAGGCTTCCCAGATGGCCCATGGACGCGGCGCCGACGCCTGCGCCGACAGCCTGCAGTTCTCGTGCACGGAGAACTCCGGAAAGATCGTCGTGCGCTGGTAGCTGCGGCCGACGCCTTCTCGTGCGCGGCGCGACTGGGCGCGCGTCGTGATGTCCTCGCCTTCGAGCGTGACGCGGCCTTCGGATGCGGCAATCTCGCCGGAGAGCATGTTGATCAGCGTCGACTTGCCCGCGCCGTTGGTGCCGATCACTGCATGCACCTCGCCGCGATGCAGGTCGATGTTCACCGCGTTCACCGCCACCAGGCCGCCAAAGCGGCGCGTGAGTTTGTCGACGGCCAGCAATGCGCTCATGTGGATGCCTTCGGGGAAAGCCGCGAAGCGATGCCGACGATGCCCTTCGGCAGCAAGGCCACGAACGCGATGATCGCGAGGCCCAGCGTCAGCTGCCAATGGTCCGCCAGCGGCCCGACGAAGGCTTGCGTGGACAGCAGTTCCTTCAGCAGCGTGAATGCCACGGCGCCGATCACCGCACCGCGCAGGTGGCCAAGGCCGCCCAGGATGATCATCAGCAGCACTTCGCCCGAGTTGTGCCAGGCGAGCAGCTCGGGGTTGACCACGCCATCGCGCGAGGCCAAGAGGAAACCCGCCAGCCCGGCCAGCGCGCCGGCCAGCACGAAGGCCGCGAGCTTGTAGCCATACACCGGGAACCCGGCCGCCCGCATGCGCTGCTCGTTCACGCGGATGCCGGCGAGCGCGGCGCCGAAGCGCGAGCGGCGGATCAGCGCCAGCAGGCCGTAGCTGAACACCAGCGAGCCCAGCACCGCATAGAACTGCACATAACGGTTGTCCATGTCGATCGAGCCCAGCGCAGGCCGGATGTACATGTAGATGCCGTCGCTGCCGCCGCCGAACTTGGTGTCGTGGAAGACGAAGAAAGCCATCTGCGCGAACGCCAGCGTCACCATGATGAAGTACACGCCGCGCGTGCGCAGGCTGAGCGCGCCCACGACCAGCGCATAGGCCGCGGCGCTTCCCATGGCCAGCGGCAGCAGCATCGCGATCGAGCCGCCGTCCTTTCCGGAGGCGAGCACCGTGGCATAGGCGCCGATGCCATAGAACGCCGCGTGGCCGAGGCTCACCAGCCCGGTCATGCCGACCAGCAGTTCCAGGCTCAACGCGAAGATCGAGAGGATCATCACCTTGACGATGAAGTCCGACGCATACGGGCTCAACATCGGCCCGATCACGGCCAGCAGCAACGCACAGGCCAGCGGCAGGATGTGATTGAGGCGACTCATCATGTCTTCCGCCCCATCAAGCCTTCGGGCCGCCAGATCAGCACGATCGCCATGAGCACGTACACGCCCATCCCGCTCAGCTCGGCAAAGAACACCTTGCCGAAGGTGTCCACGAAGCCCACCAGCAGCGATGCCACCAGCGCCCCGGTGATCGACCCGATGCCGCCGATCACCACCACCACGAAGCAGATGATCAGCACGCTCGCGCCCATGCCCGGGTACACCGAGGACATCGGCGCCGCGATCATGCCGGCCAGCGCCGCGAGCGCCACGCCGGCCGCGAACACGATGCGGTAGAGCCTGCGGATGTCGATGCCCAGTCCGCGCACCATATCGCGGTTGCTGGCGCCGGCCCGCACCATCATGCCGAGCCTCGTGCGATTCACCACCCAGTAGAGCCCGATGGCCAGCACGATGCAGGCCGCCGAAGCAAAGAGCCGGTACCACGGGTAGCTCATGAGGCTGCCGAGCGCAAAGCTGCCGTCCAGCCAGGGCGGCACCTTCACGCCGTGCACGTCGTTGCCGACCAGGATGGAGCGCAGTTCCTCGAACACGAGGATCAGCCCATAGGTCATCAGCACCTGCTGCAGATGCTCACGCTGGTAGAGAAAACTGAAGAACGCCCATTCGAGCAGGTAGCCGAACACCGCCGCCAGCACCACGCCGGCCACGAGCATGGCGATGAACTGGTCGCCGAACAGCGGCGACAGCGCGAACGCCATGTACGCGCCAATCATGTAGAAGCTGCCGTGCGCCAGGTTGATGACGCCCATGATCCCGAAGATCAGCGTCAGCCCGGAGGCGACCAGGAACAGCAGCAAACCGTACTGGACGGCGTTCAGGCACTGGACGAGGAAGGTGCCGATATCCACTCAAAGACCCTCAGTTGTTCTACTTGTGAAACGCCGCGTGCCGGACTTGGCCGGACCGCTGGCGTTGCTCTTTATCGGCGTTGGAAAGACGAAGCGCGCGCGACCGTAGGGTTGAAGCGGCATTGCGGACGCTGTCGTCGCCCCCGGCAAGGAGGCTGGCGAAGCATGCGTGGCATGCCGCGCAGCCCCGGCTACCCTACATCTTGCAGCCGCGACCCGGATCGGCCAGGCCCTTCACGGCCACGTTCACCAGCTTGTTCTCCTTGCCCTCGACCTTGCGCAGGTAGAAGTCCTGCACCGGGTTGTGCGACTTGCTGATCGTGAACGGGCCGCGCGGGCTGTCGATCTTCGCCTTCTCGATGGCGCCGGAAAATTCCGCCTTCTTCGTGAGGTCGCCCTTCACTGCGTTGAGGCCGATGGCCAGCATCTGCGCGGCGTCATAGCCCTGCACGGCATACACGTCGGGCTGCAGCTTGAACTTGGTGGCATAGGCCGTGCGGAAGCTGTTGTCGCGCGCCGTGTTCAGGCCGTCGGCATAGTGAAGCGTGGTCAGCATGCCTTGCGCGGCATCGCCTTGCGCTTCCAGCGTGCCGTCGGTGAGGAAGCCGGGGCCGTACAGCGGAATGGTCTTGTTGAGCCCGGCCGCCGCATAGTCCTTGACGAACTTCACCGCGCCGCCGCCGGCATAGAAGGAATACACCGCATCGGGCTTGGCCGCGGCGATCTCCGTCAGCAGCGCCTGGAACTCGACATTGGGGAAGGGCACGGTCAGTTCCTTGGTCACCTTGCCGCCGCCCTTCTCGAAGCCTTCCTTGAAGCCGGCCACCGACTCGTCGCCGGCCGCGTACTTCCACGTGATGGTCATCGCGGTCTTCTTGCCTTGCTTGGCCGCGACTTCGCCCATCGCGTAGGCAGGCTGCCAGTTGGAGAAGGAACTGCGGAAGATGTTGGGTGCGCACATCGGGCCGGTCACCGCGTCGGCGCCGCCGTTGGGCACGATCAGCACGGTGCCGCTTTCCTTCGCGGCCTTGGCCATGGCCATGGTCACGCCCGAGTGCACGGTGCCGATGATGACGTCGACGTTGTCGCGCTTGATGAGCTTGTTGACGTTGTCGGTGGCCTTGGCCGGGTCGGATTCGTCATCGACCTTGACGTATTCGATCTCGCGCCCGCCGATCTTGCCGCCGAGCTCGTCCACGCGCAGCTTGAAGCCGTTCTCGATGGCCACGCCCAGCGCGGTGTAGGTGCCGCTGTAGGGCAGCATCAGGCCGACCTTCAGCTTGCCTTGCTGGGCATGCCCCAGGGTGGCGATGCAAGCCAGGGCGAGGGCGGTCAAGGTGGTGCGTGCGATGCGTTGGCTCATGGGGTGGAACTCCGGTGCAGGTCAATGAATGTAACCGCCGAGACTATTGCCTTTTCCGGCTGGTCGCGGTGTGGGGAATGCCCGCAGTCGGGCAATTCGACGAGCTGCGTTGCAGGCACTTGTCGCGCGATTCCCTGAATTTGCTCCAGCGTGCCGTACTCGTCGTCGACGCCCTGCATGGCGAGCACGGGACAGCGGATCGCGCCGAGCTCGGCCTCGATGTTCCATCGGCGAAAGGGCGGGTGCAGCCAGATGCGGTTCCAGCCCCAGAAGGCGGAATCGGCGCTGTTGTGGTACTTGCCGAGGCGCTGCGGCAGGTCGGTGGACAGGTAGGCCTGGCGCGCTTCCTCGATGTTCGCGACGGTCACGTCTTCCACGAAGATGTGTGGCGCGACGACGACGATGCCCGCCACGGCGTGGGGGAATTGCGCCGCGTAGAGGAGGGCGATGGAACCGCCATCGCTGTGGCCGAAGAGCCAGGGTTTTTCTTGGAGATGGATTGCATTGAAGAAGGCGGGTAGCACTTCGCATGCCTGCCGGTGCATGAAGTCGACATCCCAGTGCTCGTCTTCATCGCGCGGCGTCGAGCGGCCATAGCCGGGGCGCGAGAACACAAGGCCCCTGTAGCCGCCGGCATCGCACAGCTGCTGGGGGAAGTCCTTCCACATCGCGACCGAGCCGAGGCCTTCGTGGAGGAAGACGACGAGCGGCGCATTGGTGCGCTCGGGCGCGATGCGCACGTATTCGATGCGCACATCGCGCTCGCGCCAACGGATGCTTGCGAATTCGGTGGGGTTCACTCCCTCTCCCCTCGGGGAGAGGGAAGAAGAACCTCCGCTCACGCCTGCTTCTCCTTGTCACGCAGGCGGAAGCGCTGGATTTTTCCGGTGGCCGTCTTCGGCAACTCCTCGATGAACTCGATGAAGCGCGGGTACTTGTACGGCGCCAGCTTTTCCTTGACGAAGGCCTTGAGTTCGTCGTCGGTCGCCGAATGGCCGGCCTTCAACACGACATAGGCCTTGGTCTTGGTCAACCCGTCCGCGTCCTCCTTGCCGATCACCGCGGCCTCGAGCACCGCGGGATGCAGCATCAGCGTCGACTCCACCTCGAAGGGCGAGACGTAGATGCCGCTGACCTTCAGCATGTCGTCGCTGCGCCCGGCGTAGGTGTAGTAGCCGTCGGCGTCGCGGGAGTATTTGTCGCCGCTCTTGGTCCAGCCTTCGTGGAAGGTGTCGCGACTCTTCTCGGGGTTGCCCCAGTACATCAGCGCGGCGCTCGGGCCCTTGATGTACAGGTCGCCGACCTCGCCGATAGGCACCGGCTTGCCGTCCTCGCCGCGCAGTTCGATCTCGTAGCCTTCGACCGGCTTGCCGGTGGTGCCGTAGCGGATGTCGCCGGGCCGGTTCGAGATGAAGACGTGCAGCATCTCCGTCGAGCCGATGCCGTCGATGATCTCGCAGCCGTAATGCGCCTTGAACCGTTGCGCGATTTCGCCCGGCAGTGCCTCTCCCGCCGAAGAGCACATGCGCAATGCGACCTGATCGCGCGCCGGCAGCGATGGCGAGGCGAGCATGCCGGCGAAGCCGGTGGGCGCGCCGAAGAACACCGTCGGCCGGATGCCGCTGGCGGTCCAGCGCCTGAAGGTGGCATCGGGCGTCGGGCGCTCGGCCATGAGCATCACGGTCGCGCCGACCGACAGCGGAAAGGTGAGGGCGTTGCCCAGTCCATAGGCAAAGTACAGCTTCGCCGCGGAAAAGCAGACATCGTCCTCCGTCAGCCCCAGCACCGGCTTGCCGAACAGCTCCGCCGTCCACCATGGGTTGGCATGGGTGTGCACCGTGCCCTTGGGCCGGCCGGTCGAGCCGGAGGAATAGAGCCAGAACGCGTGATCCTGTGGGGCGGTGTCTGCGGGCGCGGCGAGTGGCGTGGCCGCGACGACGGCGTCAGCGATGCTCACCGCGCCGGCCGGGAGATCGCCCACCGGATGCGACACGAACAACTGGCGGACCTGATGCGGGGCCTTCGCCATCGCCTGCTGCAGCACGCCCAGCAGGGCGCCCGACACCAGTGCGGCCTTCGCGCTGCTGTGGTCGAGCATGTAGGCGTAGTCGTCGGCCGTGAGCAGCGTGTTGACCGCCACGGGCACCACGCCTGCGTACAGGCTGCCGAGGAAGCTCACCGGCCAGTCGCTGCTGTCGAGTTGGAGCAGCAGCACGCGGTCCTCGCGCTGGAGGCCCACTGCAAGCAGGGCCGACGCAAGTTGCCGGGCGCGCGCTTCAAGCTCGCCGTATGTCATCGTGCCCTTGTCGTCGATGTAGGCGACCTTTTGCGCGCGGCCGCGGTTCAGTGCGAACAGGTGCTCGGCGAAATTGAAAGTTGGAGGCAGCGGGCTCATCGGGTGGGTCTCCTCGGGTGACGGTTCAAGCCGTCTTTGTGAATTGGATCTGGCCTTCGGGCAGCAGGTACAGGACGAGTGCACGTCCTGCCGCGACGGTCGGAAAGTGCGCGCTGCCCGGCGGATACACACACCAGCCTGCAGGCCGCGCGTCGAAGGTTGCGTCGCCTTCGAGCGGCATGATCAGGTCGATCTCCCCCTTGGGATGGCTGTGGTGCGGCCCGGCGATATCCCGCATGTCGACCACGTCGACCGAGAAACTATGCAGCGCGTCTTCCGCCTTGAACACGCGGCCATATCGGATGCCGCCGCCTTCGCGCTCGCACAGCCAGCCCTCCGCGACACCTTCGATACAGGCCTGTTTCAAGCTCTCGAAGCTCGCCGTGCCGGCGCCGTGGCGGGTGTTGAGCCACGCGTCCAATTCATGGTCGAGCGGCCGTCCGGCGATTTCGGCCGTGAGGCCGGCAACAAGCTGGTGAAAGGATTCCTTGGACATCGTGGCCTGGTCTTTTTTTGGGTGAGGAGACTGTCAGCGCGCTTGCGGTAATCCGCCATGTGCAGTATCTTGCCTGTTGCGAACAATACGCAGGCACTCAAATGCTGTCAAGCAATATAGTGCATCCATGGTGTTAACCCCGAGATGCCCTCAAGGCCAAGGATGGATATGAATGAGCGAGCCCACGAGACCGTGAGCGTGGCGGACGACGAGTCGAAGAATCCGCTGCTGGTGGCGCTCGGCGATCGGGTGCGCAACCTGCGCGCACGGCGGGGACTGACCCGCAAGGCGGTGGCGCTGACGGCGGACGTTTCCGAGCGGCATCTGGCCAACCTGGAATACGGCACCGGCAACGCCTCGATCCTGGTCCTGCAGCAGGTGGCCAACGCGCTGCAATGCTCGCTGGCCGAACTCGTCGGTGACGTGACCACCAGTTCGCCGGAGTGGCTGCTGATCCGCGAACTGCTGGAGCGGCGAGGCGAGGCGGATCTGCGCCGTGCGCGCATCGCGTTGAGCGAACTGCTGGATTCGTCGTCCAGCGATCCGGCGCGCAACCGGCGCATCGCCTTGATCGGCTTGCGTGGCGCCGGCAAGTCCACGCTGGGGCAGATGCTCGCCGACGACCTCGAGGTGCCGTTCATCGAACTGAGCCGCGAGATCGAGAAGATCGCCGGCTGCAGCGTGCGCGAGATCCACGACCTCTATGGCACCAATGCCTACCGCCGCTACGAACGCAGGGCGTTGGAGGAGGCCGTGCAGATCTACAGCGAGGTCGTGATCGCCACGCCCGGCGGCATCGTCTCCGACCCGGCCACCTTCAACGAATTGCTCGCTCACTGCGCCACCGTCTGGCTGCAGGCCGCGCCGGAAGAGCACATGGGCCGCGTCGCCGCGCAGGGCGACACCCGCCCGATGGCCGCCAGCAAGGAGGCGATGGACGACCTTCGCCGCATCCTGACCGGACGCGCCGCCTTCTATTCGAAGGCTGACATGGTGGTCGATACCTCGAGACGGGACCTCGCGCAGAGCTTCCAGTCCTTGCGCGCCGCGGTTCGGGAAAGCCTCGCGGAGCCCGCCTGAAACTTTGCGCCCCATGACCTGTAATAAATCGATGCAGATATTGACGCAGCCCTGAACATGCATAATGATGCATGTCATGGCGGAAGAATTAATCCGTCACATGCATGATACTTCTTCTATCCACCGCATCAGGAGACCTCGAAATGACTGAAACCGCCACCGCGCCGGCATCCGTGGACTACCGCACCGACCCCACCCAATACCGCCACTGGAAGCTCAGCGTCGACGGCGCCGTGGCCCGCCTGTCGCTCGATATCGCCGAAGACGGCGGTATCCGTCCCGGCTACAAGCTCAAGCTCAACAGCTACGACCTGGGCGTGGACATTGAACTGGCCGACGCGCTGAATCGTGTGCGTTTCGAGCATCCGGAAGTGCGCTCGGTCGTCGTCACCAGCGCCAAGGACCGCATCTTCTGTTCCGGCGCCAACATCTTCATGCTGGGTGTGTCGAGCCACAGATGGAAGGTCAACTTCTGCAAGTTCACCAACGAGACGCGCAACGGCATCGAGGACACCTCTAAGCACTCGGGCATCAAGTTCCTGGCCGCCGTGAATGGCGCCTGCGCCGGCGGTGGCTACGAGCTGGCATTGGCCTGCGACGAGATCTACCTCGTGGACGACCGCTCGTCGTCGGTGTCGCTGCCCGAAGTGCCGCTGCTCGGCGTACTGCCCGGAACCGGCGGCCTCACGCGCGTCACCGACAAGCGCCACGTGCGCCACGACCTGGCCGACATCTTCTGCACCAGCGTCGAAGGCGTGCGCGGGCAGCGTGCCGTCGACTGGCGCCTCGTCGACAAGGTCGTGAAGCCAGCGCAGTTCGCGGCCAGCGTGCAGCAGCGTGCGGTCGAGCTGGGCGAAAAGAGCGATCGTCCCGCTGGCGCCAAGGGTGTCCCGCTCGCCCGCATCGAGCGCGAGGACAGCGAGAACAGCCTGCGCTACAAGCACGTGCAGGTCGAGATCGACCGGTCAGGGCGCTCGGCGACATTCACGATCCATGCGCCGGTCGGTGCACAACCCACCGACATCGCGAGCATCGAGGCCGCGGGCGGTTCGTGGTGGCCGTTCGCGATGGCGCGCGAACTGGACGACGCGATCCTCTGCATGCGCACCAACGAGCTGAACATCGGCACCTGGGTGCTCAAGACCAAGGGCGACCCGGCCGCGGTGCTGGCCAGCGACGCGACGATGCTGGCGAACGAAGGCCACTGGTTCGTGCGCGAAACCATCGGCCTGCTGCGCCGGACGCTGGCCCGCCTCGACGTGTCGTCGCGCAGCCTGTTCGCGCTGATCGACTCGGATTCGTGCTTCGCCGGCACCTTGGCCGAACTGGCCTTCTCGGCCGACCGCGCCTACATGCTGGCGCTGCCGGACGACCCGGAACATGCACCGAAGCTGTCGCTCAACGAACTCAACTTCGGCAAGCTGCCGATGGTCAACGACCAGAGCCGCCTGCAACGCCGTTTCTACGAGGAAGAGGCGCCGCTCGCCGCCGCGCGCGCCGCCATCGGCAGCGAACTGGACGCCGACGAGGCATTGAAGCTGGGCCTCGTCACCATGGCCCCGGACGACATCGACTGGGCCGACGAGATCCGCATCGCCATGGAAGAACGCGCCGCGATGTCGCCGGATTCGCTGACCGGCCTCGAAGCCAACCTGCGCTTCTCGCAGCGCGAGAACATGAACACCCGCATCTTCGGCCGCCTCACCGCCTGGCAGAACTGGATCTTCAACCGGCCGAACGCCGTGGGAGAGAAGGGTGCGCTCAAGGTCTACGGCACCGGCGAGAAAGCCGGCTTCGACCTCAACCGCGTCTAAACCAAGAACAAACCCAAGGAACCCCGATGAGCACGATCAACTACAGCGAGAAGATCCCCAACAACGTCAACCTCGGCGAAGACCGCACGCTGCAGCGCGCGCTCGAAGGCTGGCAGCCGAACTTCATCAACTGGTGGGACGACGTGGGCCCGGACGGTTCCACGAATTACGACGTCTACCTGCGCACGGCAGTCAGCGTCGACCCGCAGGGCTGGGCGCAGTTCGGCCACGTCAAGATGCGCGACTACCGCTGGGGCATCTTCCTGAACCCGGGCGACCAGAACCGCGAGATCCACTTCGGCGACAACAAGGGCGAGAAGGCTTGGCAGGACGTGCCCGGCGAGCACCGCGCCAACCTGCGCCGCATCATCGTGACGCAGGGCGACACCGAGCCGGCGTCGGTCGAGCAGCAGCGCCACCTGGGCCTCACCGCGCCGTCGATGTACGACATGCGCAACCTGTTCCAGATCAACGTGGAAGAAGGCCGCCACCTGTGGGCGATGGTCTACCTGCTCCACAAGCACTTCGGCCGCGATGGTCGCGAAGAAGCCGAGGCACTGTTGCAGCGCACCTCCGGCGACGTGGACAACCCGCGCATCCTCGGCGCCTTCAACGAGAAGACGCCCGACTGGCTGGCCTTCTTCATGTTCACCTACTTCACTGACCGCGACGGCAAGTTCCAGCTGTCGGCATTGGCGGAGAGTGCATTCGATCCGCTGGCCCGCACGACCAAGTTCATGCTGACCGAGGAAGCGCACCACATGTTCGTCGGCGAGAGCGGCGTCTCCCGCGTGCTGTCGCGCACCGCGGCCGTGATGAATGAGCTCAAGACCGACGACCCGCAGAAGGTGCGCGCGGCCGGCGCCATCGACCTCGGCACGATCCAGCGCTACCTGAACTTCCACTACAGCGTGACCATCGACCTGTTCGGCGCCGACCAGTCGAGCAACGCCGCCATCTTCTACAGCTCGGGTCTCAAAGGCCGTTATGAAGAAGGCAAGCGCACCGACGACCACATACTCAAGGGCCAGACCTACAAGGTGCTCGAGGTGAAGGACGGCCAGCTCCTCGAGAAGGAAGTGCCGATGCTCAACGCCCTGAACGAAGTGCTGCGCGACGACTTCATCAAGGACTCCGTGGCCGGTGTCGGCCGCTGGAACAAGGTGCTGGAGAAGGCCGGCATCCCGACACGCCTGGTCGTGCCGCACAAGGCCTTCAACCGCCAGATCGGTGCACTCGCGGGCATCAAGATGTCGCCTGAAGGCCGCGTGGTCAACGAGCAGGAGTGGGCCGCGAAGAAGAGCGAATGGCTGCCGACCCCGGATGACTTCGCCTTCGTGGCATCGTTGATGGGCCGCGTCATCGAGCCCGGCAAGTTCGCCGGCTGGATCGCGCCGCCGGTGATGGGCATCAACCGCCAGCCGGTCGATTTCGAATACATCCGCTTCGGCTGATGTATTGCTCCCTCTCCCACCGGGGAGAGGGCCGGGGTGAGGGCAGGCGGCGTCCCCACGAAGCACAGCCCCCTCACCCTGAACCTCTCCCCGAGGGGAGAGGAAAAAGAGAGGAGACACACGATGAACAGCATGGTCGAAGTCAACATCATCAAGCAGCACCTGATCGACCCCGAGATCTGCATCCGCTGCAACACCTGCGAGGCCACCTGCCCGGTCGGCGCCATCACGCACGACGATCGCAACTACGTCGTGCGCGCCGACGTCTGCAACAGCTGCATGGCCTGCATTTCGCCATGCCCGACGGGTTCCATCGACAACTGGCGCACCATGCCCATGGTCCGCGCCTACTCGATCGAAGAGCAACTGACGTGGGATGAGTTGCCGGCAGAGCTGACGCCCGAACAGCTCGAAGCCGAAGGCGTGTCGAGCGATGCCGAACCGCAGATGCCCCCGTCCAGCGCGGTGCCGCAGCCGGCGTCCGAACCCGGCGAGCCGGTATTCAACTCGGCCCAGTACGGCGCCACGACGCCGCCCTGGTCCGCCGCGCACGCGTACACCAACCTGCATCCGCCGAAGAAGCCCACGACCGCCACGGTGGTCGGCAACTTCAACTGCACCGAAGCCGGCTTCGAGAACCAGACCCACCACATCGTGCTCGACTTCGGCGCGATGCCGTTCCCGGTGCTCGAAGGCCAGTCGCTCGGCATCATCCCGCCCGGCACCGACGCCAACGGCAAGCCGCATTTCGCGCGCCAGTACTCCGTCGCCAGCCCGCGCAACGGCGAGCGGCCGGGCTACAACAACGTCTCGCTCACGGTGAAGCGCGTCACCGAGGACTACCAGGGCAAGCCCGTGCGAGGCGTCGCGAGCAACTACGTCTGCGACCTGAAAGTGGGCGACAAGGTCCAGGTCGTCGGGCCGTTCGGCGCGTCCTTCCTGATGCCGAACCATCCCAAGTCGCACATCGTCATGATCTGCACGGGAACAGGCAGCGCGCCGATGCGCGCCATGACCGAATGGCGCAGGCGACTGCGCAAGAGCGGCAAGTTCGAGGGCGGCAAGCTGATGCTGTTCTTCGGCGCGCGCACGCAACAGGAACTGCCGTACTTCGGCCCGCTGCAGACCTTGCCGAAGGACTTCATCGACATCAACTTCGCGTTTTCGCGCGCGCCGGGTCAGCCCAAGCGCTATGTGCAGGACCTGATGCGTTCGCGCGCCGCGGACCTTGCGGAGCTCTTGAAGGACGGCCAATCGCACTTCTACGTGTGCGGCCTCAAGAGCATGGAAGAGGGCGTGGTCCTGGCACTGCGAGACGTGGCCGCGGAAGCCGGGCTGGACTGGGACACGATCGGTGCCGGCCTGAAGTCCGAAGGCCGGCTCCACCTCGAAACTTACTGAGCCCTGCGCGCCGGGGCACATGAAGTTCGCAGATTTCCACGTTGGCCAGTCGATCGAGGCCGGGCCATTCCAGGTCACGGAAGAAGAGGTCCTGTCGTTCGCGCGTGCCTGGGATCCGCAGTGGTTTCACACCGATCCGGCCGCTGCCGACGCGGGGCCGTTCCAGGGCCTGATCGCGAGCGGCTGGCACACCTGCGCAATTGCCATGCGCCTGATCGCCGACGCGGCGCTGGCAGGCTCGGAGTCCTTTGCGTCGCCGGGGCTCCAGTACGTGAAATGGCCCAAGCCTGTGCGGCCCGGCGATTCGCTGCGCCTCGTGGCGGAGGTGCTCGCTGTTCGTGTATCGCGCAGCGGCAAGGCGCTTGGAATCCTCGACTGGCGCTGGAAGCTGTTCAATCAGCGAGGGGAGATGGTGCTGGACCTGGAGGCGACCAGCTTGTTCAAGCTGTCTCCGCAAGCCAAAGGCCAGGACTGAGCGTCCGGCTTCAGGGCTTGCGCTGAACGAACGCGGCCACACGCGCGGCGGTGTCCGGATCCGAGAAGCACGCCATCGCCGCCTGCTCCTCCAGTTCGAGCGCGCCCTGGAGTGCTGGCCGCATCTGCGACGTCATCACCCTCTTGAGTTGCAGGGTCGCAGTCTGCGATCGCTCAGCGATCTGCCCTGCCAACGCCAGCGCAGTCGGCAGCATCGCGTCCCGCGGCACCACTCGGTTGACCAGTCCGAGCCGATGCAGGGCGTTCGCATCAACCCGCTCCCCCAGCACGATCAGTTCCATCGCACGCTGATAACCGACGAGTTGCGGCAGCAGGTGCGTCACGCCGCCCGTCACGAACTGGCCCAGCGCCATCTCCGGGAAGAACGCCACCAGGTCGTCGGCCGCCACCACCATGTCGCAGTTGAGCACCCACTCGAAACCCGCGCCCACGGCAAAGCCGTGCACGGCGCCGATCACGAACTTGGGCCCGAACATGATGTCGCGCGTGATCTGCTGGACGCGTTCGCCCATCGCGGCCACGGATTCGGGGGTGGCGGACTGCTCGTCGAATTCCTTGAGGTCGTCGCCTGCGCAAAAGGCGCGGCCTGCGCCAGTCAACACGATCACGCGCGTTTGCGGGTCGGCGTGGGCTTCGGCCAACGCACGGTGCAGGTCTTCCAGCAAGTGCGCGCCGATGGCGTTGAGGCGAGCCGGGCGGTTGAGGGTCACGAGGCTCACGGCCTCCTGCGTGGAGAGGAGGACAGTGGGCGGTGTCGTCGACATGGCTTGCTTTCAGCGTACGGCTCGGCCAGCGAGTGTCGCTCACCCGTCCACAAGGCGCGCCGCCGGCACGCGCGGATGCATTATTTCGTGCGGCGCCGGTCGAAGAAAGCCTGCCGCCAGGGCATGACCTGGACCGACGCGAAAAGCTGCCCCTCGCCGAACGGGTCTTCGCCCGCAAACGCTTGTGCGGATTGAGCGTCCGGGGCGTCCAGAATGATCAGGCTGCCGATCGCCTGGCCATCGGCGTCCAGCAGCGCACCGCCGGCCAGCATCTTGTCCTGGCGGGCGGTGAGGTAGTCGAGATGCGCGGGCCTGAGTGCCTGTCGCAATGCCTGCGAATCCGGCTTGTCGAGCGAGAGGATGACGAATGGCATTTGGTACTCCGTGGCTTGCTTCAGCTTGGCGTGATGCCGGCCTTCGAGATGATTCCGGCCCAGGTCTGCATTTCGCGCGAGATGAATGCCTGGAATTCCGCGGGTGTGCTGCCCACGGGTTCGGCGCCATTGTTGGTCAGTGCCTCGCGGGTGATCGTCGTCTGCAGCGCCTTGCGGATCTCTGCGCTCAGGCGCTCGACGATCGCCGGGTCGGTGCCCGCGGGCGCGAGGATGCCGGTCCACGCACTGACGTCGAAGGGCTTGCCGCTGATCTCGCTCACGGTGCGCACCTCGGGCAGCGACGCGGAGCGATGCGCCGTCGACGTTGCGAGCGCGCGCACCTTGCCCGACTTCACCAACGGCGCCGCCGCCACCACGTTCGCGAACATGAGGTCCACATGCCCGCCCATCACGTCCGCCAGCGCCGGTCCGGTGCCCTTGTACGGCACGTGCGTCATGCTGACGCCCGATTGCAGCGTCAGCAGTTCCATCGACAGGTGGTCGGCCGTACCGCTTCCGGTCGACGCAAAGGAGAGCTTGCGGGTCCTGGCCAGGGCCAGCGCCTCGTCCATGGACCCGATCGACGAGGCGAGCGAGGCCACCATGATGAAGGGCGACTGCACGGCAAGGCAGATCGGCGCGAAGGCCTTGGCGGTGTCGAAGGGCAGGCTCTTCATCATTGCCGGATTGGTGGCGTGCGGAACGCTGGCCACCAGCAGGGTGTAGCCGTCCGGCGCGGCCTTGGCCACGAACTCGGAGCCGATGACCGTGCTGGCGCCTGGCTTGTTCTCGACGTAGAAGGTCTGGCCAAGCGATTGGGACAGGCTGGCGGCGATCGCGCGTGCCACCACGTCCTGACCGCCACCGGCGGTGAAGGGCACCACGACCTTGACCTGCCGGTCGGGGTAGGGGCTGGCGGCGCGCACAGGCAGCGTGACGGCGACGCCGGCCGCAGCCAGCGCAGTGATGAGTTCACGACGATTCATGGAAGTCTCCTGGTGCCGTCGCCGCGCCCGGCGATGCTATGCATTGAAATGGAGCCGCAGTCCCGCATCGGGCCATGGCAGCGACACCAGCCGACCGGTCTCGGACAGCGTGACGAAGGCGGTCTTCAGGTCCGGGCCGCCGAAGCAGAGATTCGTGACGTAGATGTCCGGGAATCTGTGCTGGCGCAGCAGCTCGCCGCTGGGTGCGATGACCGAGATCGCCCCGGTGACCAGCGTCGCCACGCAGATCCGCCCTTCGGCGTCCAGCGCCAGGCTGTCGAAGCGCTGGAAGCCGCCCAGGCCGCAGACCAGGCGCCCGCCATGCGGCGATGGAAACGGCAGCTTCCTGACCACGCCGGGCTCGACGATGTCGAAGGCCCACAGCCGCGCCGTTTCGGTCTCAGCCACGTAGAGGACGCGGCCATCCGGCGACAGGCCGATGCCGTTCGGCGACAGCAGCGAGTAGGCGACCTCGACGATATGGGAGCCGTCGGGCAGGGCGTAGTAGACGCCGCCGGCGTCGCGTGAGCGCGCGTGCTTCTTGCCGAAATCCGTGAAGTAGAAACCGCCTTGCGCATCGAAGACGATGTCGTTGGGTGACGAGAGGCGATGCCCCTCGCAATGGGTATGGAGCCGTGTGCAGGCGCCGTCGTCGAGGCCCACGCGCAGGATGCTGCCGCCACGGTAGTCGGCTGCCGGCCCGATGGAAGTGAAGCGTCCCGGCACGTAGGCACTGCCGCCGTTGTCGCAGACGTAAAGCGCGCCATCCGGCCCGATCGCGGCGCCATTGGGGCCACCGCCGCAGTCGGCCACGGTGTCGATGCGACCGTCGGGCGAGACCCGGACGATCCTGCCCGCACGCATCTCGACCAGCAGCACGGAGCCGTCGCCCAATGCCACCGGACCTTCAGGGAATTGCAGGCCATCGGCCAGGATCTTCATGCCTTCTCTGACTTTTCGCGGAACGGATTGCGCCGAAAAAAGCCTTGTCTCCTAATGACTTAGGCCATGAAGATAGTGGATCGCCCCCGGCGACTCAATCACAATTAACTCATGCGAGAAATGAATAAAAGTCATTTCAGGAAATCCCAGGCCGACGGGGGAAAGGCGCGCACGAAGGGCAAAGAACCCCGGTCTCGGCGCTGAATTTCAGGACTCGCTGGCGGCGGCTTCCGCCGCGATCCAGCTTTCGAAATCGCGCACCCGCTGCGCCACCGGACGGTCCGCGCGCCATGCCATGAAATAGCCGCCTTCCGTGGGCACGCGCAGATCGAAAGGCGCCACCAGCCGCCCGCTGGCCAAGTCGTCGCGAACGAACGCGTGCACGGCCACCATCACCCCCAAACCCTCGGCCGCCGCCTGATACGCCATGGCCGCGTTCTCGAATTTCAGGCCGCGCCGGGTGTCGACGCCGTGCACGCCGGCCGCTTCGAGCCAGGTTTGCCAGTCGTGCGGCCGATTGAGCGAACTCAGCAGCGCCTGGTGGGCCAGATCTGCCGGCTGGGCCAGCGCCGGATCGCATTTCAGGAGGCCAGGCGCGCACACCGGCAACAGCGTTTCGTGGAACAGCAGGCGATAGCCCTCGCCGACGGGCGGGCTGGGTTCGGAATGGATGCTCACATCGATGTCGTCGCGGTCGAAGTCCGTCGGCTTGTGCGATGTCGTGATCTGCACGTCGATGCGCGGATGCATCGCATGGAAGCGCGCCAGCCGCGGAATCAGCCACCGGATGGCGAAGGTGGGCGGCAGCTTGACGCGCAGCAGCCATTCGTCAGGGCTTTGCTGCAACAGGCGCGTGCCGTGTTCGATCTGGTCGAGCGCGACCCGCATGCTGGCGAAATAGCTCTCGCCACCGGGCGTCAGCCGGATGCCGTGGCGCCCGCGCTCGAACAACTGCACGGAGAGCCAGCCCTCCAGCGTCGCGATGTGCCGGCTGACGGCGCCTTGCGTGACGCACAGCTCCTGCGCGGCGCGCGTGAAGTTGCCGCAGCGTGCTGCCGCCTCGAAGGCGCGCAAGGCATTGAGGGGAGGGAGTCGACGTGTCATGGGGGATGCAGTTTACTCATGCCAGCATGCCTTAATTGTGATTGCTTCGCCCCAGTACCGGGAAATAACATGGCAGCCATTACAAAGACCGGAGACAAGCCATGATGATGAAGAAATTGCATGCCTGCCTGATGGCAGCCGTGTTGCTCGGATCGCACGCGGCAGCGTCGGCCGACGACGCGGCAACGCGCTACCCGAACCAGCCCATCAAGCTGATGGTTCCCTGGCCTCCAGGCGGTGGCGTCGACACCATGGCGCGCATCGTTGCCGAGGGGCTCGGCCGTCGCCTGGGCCGCCCGTTGGTGGTGGACAACCGCGCCGGCGCCGGCGGCAACATCGGCACCGAGTTCGCGGCGCGCCAGAAGCCCGATGGCTACAACCTCCTGATGTCCTCGATCAGTCCCAACGCCGTGAACATCAGCCTGTACAGCAGGCTGGGGTTCGATCCGGTCAAGGATTTCGAGCCGATCGTCTACGTCTCGGCCGTGCCCAATATCCTGGTGGTGCCCGCGGATTCCCCGTTCAAGACCGTCAAGGACGTGATCGACGCGGCCCGCGCCAACCCGGGCAAGCTCAACTACGGCTCGGCTGGCATCGGTTCGTCACAGCACCTGGCGGCAGTGCAGTTCACGATGGCAGCGAAGGTCGACATCATGCATGTGCCGTACAAGGGCACGGCGCCGGCCGAGTCCGACCTGGTGGCGGGCCAGATCTCGCTGATGCTCGACACCACCACCTGCCTGCCTTTCATCGCGGGCGGCCGCATGCGCGCGCTGGCCGTCGCATCCAAGGCCCGCAACCCCGCGTTGCCTGACGTGCCCACCTTCGACGAGGTCGGCCTGAAGGGTGTCTATGCGGCATCGTGGTACGGGCTGTCGGCACCGGCCGGAACGCCGCGCGCCATCATCGACAAGCTCAATGCCGAGGCCAACGTGGTCCTGAAATCGCCGGAACTGAACAAGCGGATGCAGGCGCTCGGCGCCGAGATCGGCGGCGGCACGCCGGAAGACTACGGCCGCTTCATGGCGAGCGAGACCAGCCGGTACGCGGAGATCGTGCGTGTCTCCGGCGTCAAGCTCGACTGACCTTTTTCCTGCCTGGATCCCAATGCCATCCTCATCTTCCGCCGCCGCGCCAATGCCTGTGTCGCGCACGCTCTTCGACAAGATCTGGCAGCCGCATGTCGTCATGCAGCGCGACGACGGCCAGAGCCTGTTGTACGTCGATCGCCACCTGGTGCAGGATGGCTCCGCACCGGCCTTCGAGATGCTGCGTCAGCGGGGTCTTGCCGTGCGCCGGCCGGACCGTGCCTTTGCGACGCCCGACCACTATGTGCCCACCGGTTCGCGCATCCTGTCTGACATCGCCGACCCCGAGAAGCGCGCGATGGCGCAGGCCCTTCGCGACGACAGCGCGGCTTCGGGCATCCGCTTCTTCGGCCTCGACGACCTGCGCCAGGGCATCGTCCATGTGGTCGGCCCGGAGCAGGGACTGAGCCTGCCGGGCAGCGTGATCGTCTGCGGCGACAGCCACACCGCAACGCACGGCGCGATGGGCGCGCTGGCCTTCGGCATCGGCGCATCCGAGGTGGCGCACGTGCTGGCCACGCAGACGATCTGGCAGCGCAAGCCGCGCACGCTGCGCGTCGTCATCGACGGTCGGCTGTCCGGCGGCGTCTCGGCCAAGGACATCATCCTGGCGATCATCGCGCGCATCGGCGCGGCGGGCGGCACGGGCCATGTGATCGAGTACGCCGGCGAGGCGATACGAGCGCTCTCGATGGCGGGCCGCATGACGGTGTGCAACATGTCGATCGAGGCCGGTGCGCGCGCCGGCATGGTCGCGCCCGACGACACCACGTTCGAGTGGCTGGCCGGTCGCCCGGATGCGCCGACGGGCGACGAATGGGATGCGTCGCTGGCGCGCTGGCGGCGCCTGCCCGGCGACGATGGCGCTGTCTTCGACAGGGAAGTGCAACTGCGCGCCGACGACATCGCACCGATGGTCACCTGGGGCAACAGCCCCGAGGACGTCCTGCCGATCACCGGCCACGTGCCCGACCCGTCCGATGCCACGAGCGCGGAACGCCGCGAAACGATGCAGCGCACGCTGGCCTACATGGGGTTGCAGCCCGGCCAGGCGCTCACGGACGTGGCGGTGGACCGCGTCTTCATCGGCTCCTGCACCAACGGCCGCATCGAGGACATGCGCAGCGCCGCGGAAGTGGTGCGCGGGCGGCGCGTGGCCGAGGGTGTCGAGGCCTGGGTCGTGCCCGGCTCGGGCTTGGTGAAGCAGCAGGCCGAGGCGGAGGGGCTCGATGCCGTGTTCCGCGCAGCCGGCCTGCAGTGGCGGCATGCCGGCTGCTCGATGTGCCTGGGCACCAACGGCGACCAGGTGGCGCCGGGCCAGCGCTGTGCCTCGACCTCCAATCGCAACTTCGTCGGCCGCCAGGGGCCGGGTTCGCGCACGCACCTGCTGAGCCCCGCGATGGCTGCCGCAGCGGCCGTCACTGGCCGCCTGACCGACGTGCGCAAGCTTCTCGCGCCCCACTGACAACACGGAATCGCAACCATGGAAGCCTTTACACAGATCGACGCGGTGGCGGTGCCACTGGCCCGCTCGAACGTCGACACCGACCAGATCGTGCCTGCGCTCTATCTGCAGAAGCCGCGCTCCGACAACTTCGGCGACTATCTCTTCCACGACGTGCGGCGGGACGCCCGCGGGACGCGCCGCCCCGACTTCATCCTGAACGACCCGGTGTACGACCAGGCGCGCATCCTGGTGGCGGGACACAACTTCGGCTGCGGCTCGTCGCGCGAGCATGCGGTCTGGGCGCTGCATGACGGCGGCTTCCGCGCAGTCATCGCGCCCAGCTTCGGCGACATCTTCCATGGCAACGCGCTGAAGAACGGGCTGCTGCCGGTGCGCCTGCCCGAGGCCGTGGTGCTGGAGATGCTGGCCGACCTGCTCGCCGCCCCGGGAGCGCACCTGCAGGTGGACCTGCGGGCGCAAACCGTCACAGGGCCACGCGGGCGGCCCGAACCATTCGCCATCGATCCCTTCCCGCGCCATTGCCTCCTGGAGGGGCTGGACGAGATCGACTACACGCTGGCGCAGGGCGCCGCCATCGAAACGTTCGAGCAGGGCTACGAAGTCGGCCAGGCTCCTTGCAGGTAAATCCAGAAAGGTATTGACAATGAAGATCGCAGTAATGCCCGGAGACGGCATTGGCCCCGAGGTCACGGCGCAGGCCGTGAAAGTGCTCAAGGCTGTCGTGGGCAACGACCGGCCCATCGAACTGGTGGAGGCGACGATAGGCCAGGCCGGCATCGATGCCGCCGGCGACCCGCTCCCCGCCGCCACCAGCGAGATCGCGCGCAAGGCCGACGCCATCCTGTTCGGCTCGGCCGGCATGCCGGGCGACGAGGCCATCCCGTTCATGATGCGACCGGGCGCCAGCCTGCTGCGGCTGCGCAAGGAGCTGGGACTGTTCGCCAACTTCCGCCCGGCCTTCCTGTTCCCCGAACTCATCGGCGCCTCGACCCTCAAGCCGGAAGTGGTGGACGGGCTGGACCTGATGATCCTGCGCGAACTCACCGGCGACGTCTACTTCGGCGAGCCGCGCGGAAGCGGCCTGAACGCCAACGGCGAGCGCGAGGCCTTCAACACCATGCGCTACTCCGAACCCGAGATCGAGCGCATCGCGCACGTGGCCTTCCGCACCGCGCGCCAGCGTGGCAAGAAGCTGTGTTCGGTCGACAAGGCCAACGTGCTCGAGGTCATGCAGTTGTGGCGCGAGGTGGTCACGCGCGTGGGCCTGGACTATCCCGACGTCGAGCTCACGCACCTCTTCGTCGATGCGGCCGCGATGCAACTGATGCGTGCGCCCAAGCAGTTCGACGTGATCGTCACCGGCAACATCTTCGGCGACATCCTCTCCGACGCCGCAGCGATGCTCACCGGCTCCATCGGCATGCTGCCTTCGGCGTCGATGGCGGCTGGCAGCTTCGGGTTGTACGAACCGGTGCACGGCACCGCGCCCGATATTGCCGGCAAGAACCTGGCGAATCCGCTGGCGTCCATTCTTTCGATGGCCATGATGCTGCGCTTTTCCTTCGGCCAAGCCGGCAACGCCGACCGGGTCGAGCGCGCCGTGCGGCGCGTGCTGGCCGACGGACTGCGCACCGGCGACATCTTCCAGCCGGGGTGCACCCGCGTCGGGACCGCCGAGATGGGCGACGCCGTGGTGGCGGCGCTCGACAGCGCACCAGCGGCGGCTGGCGAACTCAGGTCAGGCAGCGCGCACGGGCATGGCGGGATTCCCGCTCCAGCGTGACGACGGCGGAATGCTCTCGCCCTTCATCACCAGCGTCAGCGGGCCCAGCTGTGCACCGTCGTGCACCACCGCCCCGTACAGCACGACGCTGCGCGCCCCGATGTTGACGCGCGAGCCGATGTTCACGTGGTGGACCTTCATCACGCGGTCTTCGAACAGGTGGGTCTGCGGGCAGCACTGTGCGTTCAGTTCGCTGTATTCGCCGATGCGCACGCAGTCGAACTCGGTGAGGTCGGTGGTGTCCAGGTACACGCCCCGGCCGATGCGCGCGCCCAGCAGGTTGAAGGCGATCGGCAGCCAGGGCGTGCCGCGCAGGTAGTTCATGAAGTTGGGCACCGCGATGCCTTCGTAGATGTTGGTCGCCGCCTCCGACAGCCAGACGAAGGGCGTCCACATCGGCTTGGCCAGCGGTTGGTAGCGGCGCAGGAAGATCCACTTGAACAAGGCGACGAACACGAAAGTCGAGAGGCCGAAGATCAACCCGTCGAGCGTGAGGTAGCCGACCACCGCGCTCCAGTGCTCGCGCGCGGCCGAAGGCATGACCGCCTGCACCATGCTGTAGCCCGCGGCAATCACGATCGCATGCGGCACGACGATGCGGAAGGCCTCGACCAGTCCGCGCCCGATCCGCCGCAGCAGCGAGGGGTTGAAGGTCAGCGATTCCGGATGCCCGGTCACGACTTCACGCGCCGGCAGGCGCAGCGCGGGCGAGCCCAGCCAGGTCTCGCCGCTGCGCATCTCTGCCGCATCGGGCGCACGGCCGAGCACGCCGATCAGCACGTTCTCCGGCACGGTGGTGCCGTCGGGGATGTAGGCGCCGTTGCCGATGAAGCTGCGGCGTCCGACCACGGTCGGCTGCATCGTCAGCCAGCCGCCGTCGATCTCCTCGTCGCCGAGCAGCACCGCATCGGCGATGAAGGTGCCGTCGCCGAGGGTGAGCATGTCCGGCACCACGCCGAGCGCGGTCGAGATCTCGGCGTTGCGGCCCACCTTGGCTCCCAGCAGGCGATACCACATGGGTGCGAACAGCGTGGCGTACACGCCATGCAGCACCTGCAGGCTCGACTCCTGGATCTGGTTGACCAGCCATTTGCCGCAGTACACGTTGCTGTGCACCGGCCAGCTCCCGCTCTTCAGACGCGGCAGCACGCTCCAGCGGATGCCGGCGGAGATCAGCGCCGTCAGCACGATCATCACCGGGCTCGCCAGCAGCGCCAGTCCGAAGTACTTGAAGATCAAGGTGGCCGAATTGGATGCCTCCCAGGTCGCGCCGTCGCTCGGGTCCAGCCAGTCGATCAGCATGAAGGTCGGGAACACCGGCAGGAAGAACATGGCGGCGACCAGCATGGCACCGACGAAGAAGAACACGCCTTCGCCGAGCAACCGGCGCGACGAGACGTCCGGGCGCGGGCGCAACGACGAGGGATCGAAGGCGCCCACGTCGCGTGCCGGGGCGCCGCTCCAGACGCGCCGGGCCGGCATGGTCCGGCCATCGGCCAGCGCGGACTGGCCATCGAGATGGCCCCAGTCCCCGATGGACGTGTTGCCTTCCAGCACGGCATACGAGCCGACGTGCGCCTGCGCGCCGATGACGATCGGGCCGATCAGGAGTTCGCCGCAGAACACCCGCGCGTTCTCCAGGTTGACCGCATTGCCGACGCTGGCACCATCGCCCACCGACAGCAGGTCGGGCGCACGCACCTTGACCGAGCCGATGAGCACATCCTTGCCGATGCGCGCGCCCAGGGCACGCAGCCACCAGGATTGCAGCGACGAGCCGCTGATGAAATAGGTCGGCGCCGCATCGCACAGCCGGTCGGCCAGCCACCAGCGGAAATAGGTCAGGCCCCAGAGCGGGTAGCGGCCCGGCTTGAGGCGACCGGCGATCAGCCATTTCCCCGCGATGGCGACGGCGAATTCGAGGACCGTGGTCGCCAGGAACGCGACGATCGACATCGTGACCGCGAAGGGGATCGAATCCTCCGGGGCGCCCGTGTAGAAATGGTAGGTGAAGAAGGGCGCGAGCCACTGCATCATGCGCAGCGCGACCAGCCCCGGAATGGCGGCGGCCTGCGCCAGGCCGCAACGCCAGCGGCGCCAGGCTGACGGGGGCGTCCAGTCGGGCACGCGCTCGGCAGGCTGGATGCTGCTGGCTTCCAGCGCGGCGGCAATGGCGCCGACCGTGCGGTGCGTGTAGATGTCGCGCACCGTGATGCTGGTGAAGCGCGGATCGGCGCGCAAGGTGGTCGCCAGCCGTGCCGCCAATAGGGAATGGCCGCCGAGCTCGTCGAAGAGGTCCGAGCTGCGGCGGATCGCGAACCCAGGGAAGAGGGAGGACATGGCCGCGAACACGGCGGCCTCGGTGGGCGTCTCGGCCGTGTCCGATCCTTCCGCTGAAACCGCTGCCTCGGCCAGCGGCTGCGCCTTGAGCACCTTTCGATCGATCTTGCCGGAAGGCAGTCGCGGCATCTGCGGCAGCACTTCGAAGCGGCTCGGCACCATGTACGGCGGCAGGCGCTCGGCCAGCGCCGTGCGCAGTGCCGACGCCGACACGGTGCCGGCGCTCTCGGCCACCAGGAAGGCGATGAGCTGGTCGACGCCCCGCACCTCGCGCAGCACCACGGCCACCGTGCCGACACCCGGTTGCTGCGCCAGCACCGCCTCGATCTCGCCAAGCTCCACCCGGAAGCCGCGGATCTTGATCTGGTCGTCCGTGCGGCCCAGGCATTGCACGTTGCCTTCCTCGTCGATCCGGGCCAGGTCACCGGTGCGGTAGAGGCGTGCCTCGGTCGCGTCGGCCGCCCAGGGATTGCGCAGGAACTTCTCGGCCGTCAGTTCCGGGCGGCCCAGGTAGCCGGCGGCTACACCGGGGCCGGTGATGCACAGTTCGCCGACCTCGCCGCGCGTCAGCAGCACGGGGCCGCTTGCCGTCATCTCGGGCGCGACGACCAGCATCGCGTAGTTGGGCAGCGGCCGGCCGATGGTCACGGGCTCGCCAGCGGCCAGTTCCGCCATGCTGGCCGACACCGTGGCCTCCGTCGGGCCGTAGCTGTTGAACACCTGGCGGCCTGCAACGGCCCAGCGCTCGACCAGCGATGCCGGGCACATCTCGCCGCCGAGGTTGATGATGCGCAGGCCGGGCACGTCGCGATCGAACAGCGCCAGCAGCGTCGGCACGGCATGCAGCACGCTCACCTGGTTCTCGATGAGCGCGCGGGGCAGGGCCTCGGGGTCTGAGGCGATGACCTTCGGCGCGATCCAGAGCGTGGCGCCGACCAGGTAGCTGATCCAGATCTCCTCGAAGGACATGTCGAAGGCGACCGAGAAGCCCTGGTAGACGCGGTCGTCCTGCCGCACACCCAGCAGCGCGTTTTCGCTGCGCAGGAAGTGGCAGATGCTGCCCTGCGTGATCGCGATGCCCTTGGGCTTGCCGGTGGAGCCCGAGGTGTAGATGACGTAGGCCGGATGCACCGGCAGCGCGCCCTCGCGACGCAGGGCGGACGCCGCGTCGAAGGGCAGGGCCAGCAACGCCTCGGCGGTCCAGGTCGGCCGACCGATGGCGCCCAGCTTTGGGGCGAACTCATTACAGCTCACGATGCCAACCGCGTCTGCGTCGTCCAGGCACACGCCGACGCGTTCGACCGGGGTGTCCGCGTCGAGCGGGAGCCAGGCGGCGCCGGTCTTGGCGATCGCCAGTTGCATCACCAGCAGGTCCAGGCCACGCGGCAGCCACAGGCCCACGATGCGGCCGGGGTGCACGCCGGCTTCGATGAGCCGCGACGCGGCCCGGTCGGCCATCTGGTCCAGTTCCCCATAGCTCAGCAATTGCTCGCCGAAGATCAATGCCGTGTGGGCAGGTATTCTTGCGGCGGTGGCTTCGAACAGGTCAGCGAGGATTTCCGTCCGGATCAGGTCGGGCCGTTGCGGGCCGCGGACGATATGGGGAGAGTCGGCGTCGGAGGGGAAGGTGGAGTCGGGCGGGGTCGAGTCTGTGCGATACATCAGGGGTCCAGGGGGCGGGGCACGGCGGGAAACGGCCGGCTGCCGATCCCCCGATTTTCCCATTCCAACGTGCGGCACCCTTTGGGCGTGCACAACAGAAAGCGGAGTAGGCGCAAACATTTGCGCATAAATGTGTCTTGCAGGGTGCGCGACGCTTTTGAGTCTGACTGCTGCCTGACCAAAGCCTGGCGAGAGCGCCGCGGAGGCCGTCGAAGCGGTGGCTTCGTGCGCCGCGACAAGACGCTTGAAGACGCTCAGGTCGCCGGTGCGCCGAGCCGCCGCGAGACCTGACTCGCGCAGGCCTTGAGCGCCCGCGCCACTTCGCCATCCCAACTGCTGTCGAACACGCCCGCCGCGCCGATCGCGGTGACCGCCAGCACGATCGTGCCCTTGTGGTCGAACACCGGCGCTGCCATGGCATTGACGCCAGGCACGATCTCGCCGGTCGAGCGGCTGAGGCCGTGGCGCTTCACTTCTTCGAGGTGCGTTTCGAATTCACGCCAGTTCGGCACCGGCGCGGCGGCCGGCATGCCGGGTTGCGGGGTCGGGTCGCCGCGGTCGCGCTGCTTGCGACGCGACCGTTCCTCCTCCAGGAAGCGCTTCACCACCGCGGGCTCCATGTACGCGCCGAAGAGCCGACCCGAGGCGGTATCGGTCAACGAGAACACGGTGCCGTGCCGCATCACCACGTGCACCGCGGCCGGCGATTCGGCCAGGCGCACGATGGTCGCGCCCCGGTCGCCCCAGACGGCGATGGCAACGGTCTGGCCGATGCTCGCCGCCAGCGCCTCGATCAGCGGCGAGGCGATCTGCACCGGGTTGTTCTGCTGCAGTCCGATCAACCCCAATTGCATTGCCAGCGGTCCGAGCAGATATTGGCCGCTGACGGGGTCCTGCTCGATCAAGCCCAGCCGGCCGAAGCTCACCATGTAGGGATGCGCCTTGGCCGGCGCCATGTCCGCTTCGCGGGCGAGATCGCTCAGGGCCATCGGCCGGCCGTGGTGCACCAGCGCGCGCAGCAGTTGCCCGCCCACTTCTACGCTTTGTATGCCGCGCTGCTGCCGCGTTTCGACTTCTTCGTTCATGTCCGTACCTCTGTTCAAGCCCGTGGAATTAGACAACGACAAACGCGTTAAGCCATGATTCAAGGGAAAACCCTAGTTAGTCATTCACAGATTGATTCGTCCTGAGCGAACCAATGATTGGATAATCGCAAACAAGTTAGGTTTAGACAAACGACAACAGGAGCCACCCCGATGACCGCCACGAAGAAATTTGCCTCCCAAGCCGACCTCGAAGAAAAGAAGGTCACGTTCAGCCAGATCTCCGAGCACGCCTGGGCCTACACGGCCGAGGGCGACCCCAACACCGGCATCATCATTGGCGATGACTGCGTGCTGGTGGCCGACACGCAAGCCACGCCGGCCATGGCCGCCGACGTGATCCGCCGCATCCGCGAAGTCACCGACAAGCCGATCAAGTACGTCGTGCTCACCCACTATCACGCCGTGCGCGTGCTCGGCGCGAGCGCCTACCAGCCGCAGCAGATCATCGCCAGCCAGGACACGTATGACCTCATCGTCGAGCGCGGCGAGCAGGACAAGGCCAGCGAGATCGGCCGCTTCCCGCGCCTGTTCCAGAACGTCGAGACGGTGCCGGCCGGCATGACTTGGCCGACCATGACCTTCACCGGCAAGATGACCCTGTGGCTGGGCAAGCTCGAGGTGCAACTGTTGCAACTCGGCCGCGGCCACACCAAGGGCGACACGGTGGTCTGGCTGCCGGGCGAGGGCGCATTGCTGTCGGGTGACCTGGTCGAATTCGGCGCCACGCCGTACGCCGGTGACGCCTATTTCAAGGACTGGCCGAAGACGCTCGACAACATTGCCGCGCTCAAGCCCAAGGCGCTGGTGCCGGGCCGCGGCGCCGCGCTGACCACGCCCGCGGAAGTGGCCAAGGGCCTCGGCGAGACGCGCGACTTCATCGCCGACGTGTATGCCAACGTGCAGAAGGGCGTCGCCGCCGGCAAGGACCTGAACGCCGTCTACAAGGACACCTACGGCGTGCTCAAGCAGAAGTACGGCCACTGGGTCATCTTCGACCACTGCATGCCCTTCGACGTGACGCGCTGCTACGACGAAGCCACGCAGTACGCGGACCCGCGGATCTGGACTGCCGAGCGCGATGTCGAGATGTGGAAGACGCTGGAAGGCTGAGCGGCCGGCTCGCCTCGCAGGAGTGACCACACCATGCAATTGAACGAGCTTGCATCACGCAAGGGCGAAGCCGTCGACTACCAGAAGCTGGAATTCGACTATGTGCGCCATGCGGACCAGGACGCCGCGATGCCCGTGCGGCGGCCCGTGGTCGTCGTCGGCGCCGGCCCGGTGGGCCTGGCGCTGGCCATCGACCTGGCGCAGCGCGACGTGCCGGTCGTGCTGCTCGACAACGACAACACGCTTTCCACCGGCTCGCGCGCCATCTGCTTCGCCAAGCGCACGCTGGAGATCTTCGACCGCCTCGGCTGCGGCGAGCGCATGGTCGACAAGGGCGTGTCGTGGAATGTCGGGCGCGTGTTCTTCAAGAAGGAAGAGATCTACAGCTTCGACCTGCTGCCCGAGGCGGGGCATTCACGGCCGGCCTTCGTCAACCTGCAGCAGTACTACGTCGAAGGCTTCCTGGCCGAGCGCGCGGCGGAGTTGCCGCTGATCGATCTGCGCTGGAAGAACAAGGTGGCGGGCGTGGTGCAGCATGCCGACCATGTCACGCTGACGGTCGAGACGCCGGATGGCCCCTATCTGCTGGAGGCCGAGTACGTTGCCGCCTGCGATGGTGGACGCTCCAGCGTGCGACAACTGCTCGGGCTGGAAAGCAAGGGTCGCCAGTTCAAGGACCGTTTCCTCATCGCCGACGTCAGGATGAAACTCGATCGGCCTGCAGAACGCTGGTTCTGGTTCGACCCGGAGTTCCATCCCAACCAGAGCGTGCTGCTGCACATGCAGCCCGACAACGTCTGGCGCATCGACTTCCAGCTCGGCTGGGATGCCGACCCCGAGGAAGAAAAGAAGCCCGAGAAGATCATCCCGCGCGTGAAGGCGCTGCTCGGCGAGGACGCGCAGTTCGACCTCGAATGGGCCAGCGTCTACACCTTTTCGTGCCTGCGCATGGACAAGTTCCGCCATGGCCGCGTGCTGTTCGCGGGTGATTCGGCGCATGGTGTCTCGCCCTTCGGCGCGCGAGGCGCCAACTCGGGTGTGCAGGATGCGGAAAACCTCGCGTGGAAGCTCGCTGCAGTGCTGCAACGCCAGGCGTCGGATGCGCTGCTCGACAGCTACGGCCAGGAGCGCGAATACGCCGCTGACGAGAACATCCTGAACTCGACGCGCGCCACCGACTTCATCACGCCCAAGAGCGAAGTCAGCAAGTTGTTCCGCGATGCGGTGCTGGAGTTGGCGAAGGTCAATGCTTTTGCGCGCAAGCTGGTCAACAGCGGCCGGCTCTCGGTGCCTGCCACCTTGCACGACTCCGCGCTGAGCACGCCCGATGCGCAAGCCTTCAACGGCCGCATGGTGCCGGGCGCGGTGGCTGCCGATGCGCCGCTGGTCCGCAAGGATGGCAGCATGGGATGGCTGCTGGCGCATGCCGGCGGCGAGGCTTTCACGGCGCTGGTCTTCGGCATCGATGTCCTCTCCGACCGGGCCGCGCGGGCCGTGGCCGAAGCATCGGCAGCCGCGCACGTGCCGGTGAGGACCGTGGTCGTGCCGCTCGACGATGCGCACGCATTGGCGGCCCGGCGCTACGACGCGGAAGTCGGCACCGTCTACCTGCTGCGCCCCGACCAGCATGTCTGCGCGCGCTGGCGACAACCCGACGCCGCCGTGATCCGCGACGCGCTGGATCGCGCGCTCGGCTGGGTCTGAAGGAATCCTCATGCTGCAAGCCACCCAACCCCGACTCATCACCGAATCGAATCTCGACGCGCCGGACGACTTCTACGAGGCGCTGATCGAATCCCACCAAGGCCTCTCGGCGGAAGAGAGCCACGCCTTCAACGCGCGCCTGGTGCTGCTGCTGGCCAACCACATCGGCTCGCTGCCGGTGCTGCGCGAAGCCTTTGCCGCGGCCAAGCGCGCCTGAACCCATTTCGTCTCGAAGAAAGTCCATGACCACACCGCTCGCCTACCAGACCGGCTTTGGCAACGAATACGCCACCGAAGCCGTGCCCGGCGCACTGCCGCAGGGCCGCAACAGCCCGCAGCGCGCGCCGCTCGACCTCTATCCGGAGCTGATCTCCGGCACTGCCTTCACCGCGCCGCGCCACGAGAACCGGCGCACCTGGATGTACCGCCGCCAGCCCTCCGTGGTGTCGGGCCGCTACCAGCCCTATGCCCAGTCGAGCTGGCAGACCGGCGGCGACCGCAGCGTGCCCTTGCCGCCCGAACCGATGCGCTGGCATCCGATGCCGATGGATGGCGCGGAGCAGGTCGACTTCATCGACGGCATGCAGACGCTTGCCGCGAACGGCGATGCGGAGGCGCAATGCGGCATCGGCGCGCTCATCTACATCGCGGGCCGCTCGATGGAGCGGCGCGCCTTCGTCAATGCCGATGGAGAGATGCTGCTCGTGCCGCAACAAGGCCGCCTCGTGCTCACCACCGAGATGGGCGTGCTCGAGGTGAAGCCTGGCGAGATCGCGCTGGTGCCGCGCGGCGTGGTCTTCAAGGTCGGCCTGCCCGACGGTGTGTCGCGCGGCTATGTCTGCGAGAACTACGGCGCGCAGTTCCGCTTGCCGGAACTGGGCCCGATCGGCTCCAACGGCCTGGCCAATGCGCGCGACTTCCAGGCGCCCGTCGCCGCCTTCGAGACGGAAGACGGCGGCTATGAACTCGTCAAGAAGGCGGGCGGCCGCTTCTGGCGCGCGCCGACCAGCCATTCGCCCTTCAACGTGGTCGCATGGCACGGCAACCTGTCGCCGGTGAAGTACGACACCGCGCGCTTCATGACCATCGGCTCGATCAGCTTCGACCACCCCGACCCTTCCATCTTCACCGTGCTCACGTCGCCGAGCGACACGCCCGGCACGGCCAACTGTGACTTCGTGATCTTCCCGCCGCGCTGGCTGGTGATGGAGGACACCTTCCGTCCGCCCTGGTACCACCGCAACCTCATGAGCGAGTTCATGGGCCTCGTGTACGGCGAATACGACGCCAAGCCCGGCGGCTTCAAACCCGGCGGCGCCAGCCTGCACAACTGCATGGTGCCGCACGGCCCCGACGAGGAAGCCTTCACCAAGGCCAGCAACGCCGACCTCAAGCCGCAGAAGCTCGACAACACGCTGGCCTTCATGTTCGAGAGCCGCTACCGCTTCCTGCCGACCCAATGGGCGCTGTCCAGCAATTCACTCGACCAAGAGTACGCCGACTGCTGGGCCGGCCTGAAAGACCAGTTCAAGAAATCATGACCGACATCAACGAAACCCACGACCCGAAACTGCGAAGCTGGGTCGAAACCGCGAACGCACCCAGCTGCGATTTCCCGATCCAGAACCTGCCATTCGGGCGCTTCCGGCCGAAGGGCAGCAAGGAAGCGTTTCGCATCGGCGTGGCCATCGGAGACCGCGTGCTCGACCTCGAAGCCGCGCACCTCATCGACCATGCCGACATGAACCTGCTCATGGCGGCCACGCCCGAGGAGCGCGCCGCACTGCGCACAAGCCTCTCGGAAAGCCTGCGCGAAGGCAGCCCCAAGCAGAAGGACTGGCAACTCGCGCTCTACGCGCAGGCCGATGTCGAGATGACCGTGCCCTGCCGCATCGGCGACTACACCGACTTCTACACCAGCGTCCACCACGCGACCACGGTGGGCAAGCAGTTCCGTCCCGACAACCCGCTGCTGCCCAACTACAAGTGGGTGCCCATCGGCTACCACGGGCGCGCCTCGTCGATCGGCGTGAGCGGCCAGCAATTCAAGCGTCCCAAGGGGCAGACCAAGCCGGCCGGTTCCGACCCCGCCGCGCCGCCGGTGTTCGGGCCTAGTCTTCGCCTGGACTACGAGCTGGAACTCGGCTGGTTCATCGGGCGGGGCAATGGCTTGGGCGAGCCGGTCGGGATGGCGGACGCGGAATCGCATTTGTTCGGCGTGACGCTGTTCAACGACTGGTCGGCGCGCGACCTGCAGGGCTGGGAGTACCAGCCGCTCGGGCCGTTCCTATCGAAGAACTTTGCGAGCACCGTATCGCCGTGGCTGGTGACGCTGGAGGCGCTGGCGCCTTTCCGCGCATCCTTCGAGCGGCCGGAAGGCGATCCGCAGCCGCTGCCGTATCTCGATTCGCCGAACAACCGCGAACACGGCAGTTTCCACATCACGCTGGAAGCGTGGCTGCAGACGAAGAAGATGCGTGAGGCCGGCGCGGCGCCGGTGCGCCTGTCGCAGACGGACATGCGTGAAGCGGCGTACTGGACGCCGGCACAACTCGTGGCGCACCACACGGTCAATGGGTGCAATTTGCAGCCGGGCGACCTGCTGGGCTCGGGCACCTTGTCCGGCCCGGCGGCGGATCAGGCTGGGTCGCTGCTTGAACTGACAGTGGGTGGCAAGCAGCCGATTTCGCTGCCGAACGGCGAGACTCGGGCCTTCCTTGAGGATGGGGACACGCTCACGCTGCGCGGCTACTGCGAGCGTGCCGGCGCGGCGCGGATCGGGTTGGGTGAGGTGAGCGGGACGGTGGTCGGAAGCTGAAGAAGGTGCGAATCTTTCTACTGCGGGCGCCGATCTCGGGCCTCCGGTGCTCACCGTACGGGTGTACGGTTCCGCTCCTCAACCCGACCTCGGCGCCTTCGCTACGAAATCTTCACACCTTCTGAGTCGGCGTGATCAGCAATTTGCGCTGATGCTGCGGATCAGCGTCTTGTCCCCGACCGTCTCGGTCTGGACGACGGCAGTGGCCTCACAGGTGGTCGTCGTCGCGCGATATCGGTAGCGGGCCTCGACCCGCCCGCCACCCAACGGCCGCACCGAGCGCAGCGCGAGCGGGTCGCGCAGCGAGCCGTAGAAGCTCGTCATCCCGGCCTCGCTGAAGGGACCGACGCCGCGCTTGGTCGGCGTGACGAGCGAGGCGGCGGTCGATCCATCGCCGAAGGACAGGGCGATGTAGAACTTCTCGACCGTGCGCGCTGCTTCCCTGTTGGGGGCGGCCGCGGGCAAGACAGAAGGTGCGGCGCGTTGCAGCGTTGGCGCAGAGGCATCTGTCGGAACCGGCGTCGGTGCCGCCGCAACAGGTGGGGTTGGCGGTGATGCCAGCGTGGCGGCTGGTCGATCGTCGAACTGCGGCGTGTCGTTCGACCTGGCAAGCGATGGCGAGGAAGTTGGTGCCGCTGTTGCGACGCTGGCAGGCGGCAGCCGGCGCACCGAACTGTCGCTCGCGGGCGATGCGACCAGGAAGAACCAGGCCAAGAAGGCAGCGATCAGCATCGATGCGCCCGCACCGAGCCAGAGCCACGGCTTGCGCGGATCGTCTTCGAGCACCCTGCCAGCCGAATGCCCTTCGATCGGCGTCCCGGTGGCCGGCCGCGTCAACCCCCCGCGACGCGTCGTCTCCAGCATGGATGGCCCGGTTGCAACGAAGCTGGGCAAGCGGCGCGCACAGCCGATGCAGAACATGGCGGTGTTCCGATTGCTCGACTTGCAGGCATCACAGACGATGGACATGGAGCAATGGTTCGATGCAAGTGGTGCTTCAAGACTATATGCACGCGAGAGGCTGTATGTCGGACGAAGTCGCTCCGGACAATGCAGCCGCCAACGCCGAACGGGGCTCGCCGGCGGGTGAGTGGACAATTGCGCCCGCAAAGTCCCTACGCACCCGAGATTCCCGCCATGCCCAAACTAGACGACCCCCTCCACGACGCCGAAGTCGGCTCGCGCGACAGCACCATCGACACCACCCGCATCGACGACGTACGCATCGGCGCGGTGCGCCCGCTGATCACGCCGGCCTTGCTGCAGGAGCGCGTGCCGGTGCGCGACAACACGTTGGCGCTCGTCGAAAGCAGCCGCGCCAGGATCGCCGACGTGCTTCATGGCCGCGACGACAGGCTCGTCGTCGTGGTCGGGCCATGCTCCATCCACGACCATGACCAGGCCCTCGACTACGCGCACCGCCTGAAGGCCGTCGCTGATGAACTGGAAGACGACCTGCTCATCGTCATGCGCGCCTACTTCGAGAAGCCGCGCACGACCGTCGGCTGGAAGGGCTACATCAACGATCCGCACCTGGACGGCAGCTTCGCCATCAACGAGGGCCTGGAGCGCGCCCGTCGCCTGCTGCTGGAGCTGACCACGCTGGGCCTGCCGACCGGCACCGAGTTCCTCGACCTGCTGAGCCCGCAGTTCGTCGCCGACCTGATCGCCTGGGGCGCCATCGGCGCGCGCACCACCGAGAGCCAGAGCCATCGCCAGCTGGCCTCCGGCCTGAGCTGCCCGATCGGCTTCAAGAACGGCACCGACGGCAGCATCAAGGTCGCGGCCGACGCCATCCTCGCGGCGCGCGCGCCGCATGCCTTCATGGGCATGACGAAGATGGGCATGGCCGCGATCTTCGAGACGCGCGGCAACGACGATTGCCACGTCATCCTGCGCGGCGGCAAGGCGCCCAACTATTCGGCGGCCGATGTCGCGGCGAGCTGCGAGGCATTGCGTGCCAACGGATTGCGCGAGCAGGTCATGGTCGACCTGTCGCACGGCAACAGCAGCAAGCAGCACCAGCGGCAGATCGTCGTGGCGCAGGACGTGGCGGGCCAGATCGCTTCAGGCGACCGGCGCATCACCGGCGTGATGATCGAAAGCCACCTGGAAGAAGGCCGGCAGGACCTGGTCGCCGGCACCCCGCTGAAGCATGGCGTGTCGATCACCGATGCCTGCATCAGCTTCGTGCAGACGGTGCCGGTGCTGCACGAACTGGCTGCCGCTGTGAAGACGCGTCGCACGACGGCCCCGGCCGCTCGCTAACGAAAGAACTCGCTCGGCGTCTGCCCGAACTGCCGCTTGAACATCGTGGCAAAGGCGCTGGGGCTGTCGTAGCCCGCGGCCAACGCAACGTCGACGACCTTCTCGCCGCTCGCGAGCCGTTCCAGGCCATGCAGCAGCCGCGCTTGCTGGCGCCATTGGCCGAAGGTCATGCCGGTTTCGCGTGCGAACAGGCGCTGGATGGTCTTGGCATCGACGCCAAGACGCTGGCCCCAGTCGTCGAGCGTGGTCGGGTCGTCGGGTGCTTCGAGCAGGCGCGTGCAGATGCGCTGCAGACGAGGCTCTTCGGGTTGCGGCAGATGCAAGGGCAGCACGGGCAGGGCGTGCAGTTCATCGAGCAGCAGCCGCATCACGCGGCCATCGCGGGAAGGAGTCGCGTAACCGGGCGTGATCGAAATCGCTGCGAGGATCAGTTCGCGCAGCAGCGGCGAAATGCCGACCACGGCGCAGTCCCGCGGCAGGTGTGGCGTGGCGCCGGGCCGCACATAGACGCTGCGCATGTGGACCTCGCCGATGCAACGGATGCTGTGGCGTACGCCGGCCGGCATCCAGATGCCGCGCGTCGGGGGCACGATCCACTGGCCGCCTTGCGCGCTGACCATGATCACGCCGTGCGCCGCGTAAACGAGTTGCTCCTTGGCATGCGCATGCCAGCCAATGACGTGGCCGGGCGGATAGTCGTTGGGGCGGCAGCTGACGAGCGCTTCGCTGCGGTCGACGTCCGCGAGAAAGTCGGGGTCCGGCATCGCGGGCGGAAATCTGCGGAAGCTTGCCATGTCCTTTTTGCGAAGAGGGGAGCCCGGTTGGCGAGAGACAGGCATCGATCGTACCTCTACGATCCACGCCTGATCCGACTTCCCACTGCGCGCGTCCTGCGCGCGCAATCCAGCTCCATGTCCAGCGTTCTTCCTCCCAGCGGCACGATTCCTGCCGCACCAGCCAACGCGCCCGCCGCGCAGCGCACCGCCTTCCGCGTGCTCGGCGCCATCAGCGCATCGCACCTGATCAACGACATGATGCAGTCGCTGATCCTCGCGATCTATCCGGTGCTCAAGGGCGAGTTCAGCCTGAGCTTCGGGCAGATCGGCCTGATCACGCTGACCTACCAGCTGACGGCTTCGCTGTTCCAGCCGCTCGTGGGTCTGTACACCGATCGCAAGCCGACGCCGTATTCGCTGCCCATCGGCATGACGTTCACGCTCGCGGGTCTGCTGCTGCTGGCCTTCGCACCCAGTTTCGGGGTGGTGCTGGTGGCGGCGGCGCTGGTCGGTACGGGTTCTTCGATCTTCCATCCGGAGTCGTCGCGCGTGGCGCGCATGGCCTCGGGCGGGCGGCATGGCATGGCGCAGTCGCTGTTCCAGGTGGGTGGCAATACCGGCAGCGCGCTCGGGCCGCTGGTGGCGGCGGTGGTCATCGTGCCGTACGGCCAGTCGAGCGTGGCCTGGTTCTGCCTGGCCGCGCTGCTCGGCATCGCGCTGCTGATCCAGGTGAGCCGCTGGTATGCCTTGCACCACGCTGCGGCCAAAGCGCGTGCGGCGCTGCGTCCAGCGGTGGCACCGCTGCCGCGCGGCAAGGTCATCGGCGCGATCGGCGTGCTGTTGCTGCTGATCTTCTCGAAGTACTTCTACATCGCCGGCATCAGCAGCTTCTACACCTTCTACCTGATCGAGAAGTTCGGCCTGTCGGTGCAGGGCTCGCAGTACCACCTGTTCATCTTCCTGTTCGCTTCGGCGCTCGGCACGCTGATCGGTGGGCCGGTGGGCGACCGCATCGGCCGCAAGCCGGTGATCTGGGCCTCGATCCTCGGCGTGGCGCCGTTCGCGTTGCTGTTGCCGCATGCGGACCTGTTCTGGACCACCACGCTGACCATCCTGATCGGGCTGATCCTGTCGTCGGCCTTCTCGGCGATCCTGGTCTATGCGCAGGAATTGATTCCCGGCAAGGTCGGGATGGTGTCGGGGCTGTTCTTCGGCTTCGCTTTTGGCATGGGCGGACTGGGAGCCGCGATGCTCGGCCTGCTGGCGGACCACACGAGCATCGACTACGTGTACCAGGTGATTGCGTACCTGCCGCTGCTGGGAATTGTGGCGATGCTGCTGCCGAATATCGAGCGGAAAAAGGCCGCGCACTGAAGAAGGTGTGAATCTTTCTACTGCGGACGCCGATCTCGGGCCTGCGGTCCTCACCGCACGAGAGTGCGGTTCCGGTCCTCGACCCGACCTCGGCGCCCTCGCTACGAAATCTTCACACCTTCTGAGGCGCCGCGCGTCCCGCCTTCCGCTTCAGCTCAGCAATCGCCCGCTCGCGCTGATCACCGCCACGTCCACGAACTGGTTGCCTTCGCGGTTGCCGCGGCTGAAGTTGATCTTCACGCCGCCGAGGTCCAATCCCTCGATCCGTTCCATCGATGCCAGCAGGCTCGCGCGTGTGGGCGACGGGCCGGCGCGGCGCAGGCCTTCGCCGAGCACGCAGGCATCCACATAGCCCTCCAGGCTCGGCAGCGAGAACTCCTTGTTGCCGCTGGCCAGCATGTCGACCTGGTAGCGCCGCACGATTTCGAACTTCGTCGCGAAGGGGGAGGGCATCACCATCGAGAAGCCGAGCCCGTGCGACAACTCGCCCATCGCGCTCAGCGATCCGGCGGTGATCGACAGGCCATAGCCGTTGCTCTTGCCGCCCGCCTGGCGCAGGGCCTTCACGAAAGCTGGCGCGGTGCCGGCCAGGCCGATGATGACCACCTGCGGCGTGGCCGCGGCGATCTGCGCGGCCGCGGGGCCGACTTCCATGCTGGTCGTCCCCGGCGTGCTCGCGATGACCGCCGGCTCCAGCTTGACTTTCGCCAGCGCCGCCTTGAAACCTGCCAGCAAGGATTGGCCGAGCGGATCGTTCGAATACACGATGCCGATGCGCGTCTGCCCGGCCGTCACCGCCGTGGCCACGAGCTTGTCGATTTCCTGGTCGTAGTTGGCGCGCACCCAGAAGGCGTTGGGCGCGGCCTTCTTGCGAAGCGACACCGTGCCCGTGTTCGGCCCCACCACGGCCATGCCGGGCACCGCGTCGATCACCTCGGCCGCCTGGCGCGTGCCCAGCGGATGCAGCATCGCCACCACGGTGCTGTCGGCGGCGAAGGCAAGGGCGTTGGCCTTGGCCACGTCGGGCTTGAACTGGTCGTCGGCGGAGACCAGGTCGATCCTCGCGCCGTGGATGCCGCCGGCCTTGTTGACTGCGTTGAAGTACGCCGACGAGCCCAGGAACATGCCCGTGCCGTTGGCCTTTTCAACACTGCTGTTGTCGAAGGTCGTGCCGATCCGAACCACCCGGGCCTGCGCAAATGCGGGCGCCGCCAGCCCGGACGCGGCCGCCAAGACGCCCGTCACGCGGCCGATGGCCTGGCGCCGATTGGGCGTGTGGGACAGGGAAGAAGAGGCGGCCTCGAATCTGTTCATGCTGGCTATCCAATTCGGCGTTCAGGTGGTTCAACGAAGCCATTGACATTAGCAACAAAATGTAAATTCGTCACCTGCGCGAGGTCTCTTCCAGGACCTGGCGTGGCATTCGCGACGAATCAGGCAAACGCGGTGGCAAGGAACGAATTCAAAAGTTCACAAGCCGTGCGCCGGGCGTCGCGTGGATACTTGGATTTCAACCGAGACAAAGGAAAAAAATGACTGGAGACATGAGCCGCCAGACCCTTGGCGACCTGCTGCGCCGCACCTGCCGCCGCTCCCCCGACAAGCTCGCGATCCAGTGCGGATCGACTGCCTGGACATACCGCGAATTCGACGCCGTCTGCACGCGGCTGGCCAATGGCCTGGTGGAGCAGGGCATCGGGGTGGGGGACAGGGTTGCGGTGCTGTCGCGCAACTCGCATGCGTTCGCGGCCCTGCGCTTCGCCGTGGCGCGCATCGGCGCGGTGCTGGTGCCGGTGAACTTCATGCTGAACGCCGACGAGTCGCGCTACATCCTCCAGCATGCCGGTGCGCGCATGCTTTGCGTGGACTCCGAAGGGGCGGCATTGGCAAGGGCCGCGATCAGCGACACGGCGGTGCAGCAACTGGTGTGGCTGCCCGGCGAACAGGCCTCGCCACCAGAGTCCGACATGCTGGCCTTCGACAGCCTGCTGCTCGACGGCCCGGCACCCGAGCGCGCATTGAACGGCGCGATGCTCGCCCAGATCGTCTACACCAGCGGCACCGAGTCGCGGCCCAAGGGTGCGATGCTCACCCACGATGCAGTCATCTCCGAATACGTGACATGCCTGGTCGACATCGAGCTCACCGCCTCGGACCGCCTGCTGCACGCGCTGCCGCTCTACCACTGCGCTCAGCTCGACGTGTTCCTGGGCCCGTCGGTGTACGTGGGCGCGACCAACATCATCACGAGCAAGCCGACAGCGCAGAACCTGCTGGCCATGATGGTTGCGAACGGCATCAATTCCTTCTTCGCGCCGCCCACGGTCTGGATCGCGCTGCTGCGTGCGCCTGAGTTCGCGCAGACCGACCTGTCGCTGCTGAAGAAGGGCTACTACGGCGCGTCGATCATGCCGGTCGAGGTGCTGAAGGAGATGCAGCAGCGCATGCCGCACCTGCGCCTGTGGAACCTCTATGGCCAGACCGAGATCGCGCCGGTGGCCACCGTGCTCAAGCCCGAGGACCAGCTTCGCAAGGCGGGCTCGGCCGGCAAGGCCGCGCTCAATGTCGAGACGCGCCTGGTCGACGACGACATGCAGGATGTGAAGACCGGCGAGGTCGGGGAGATCGTGCACCGCTCGCCCCAGTTGCTGGCCGGCTATTACAACGACGAGGAGCGCACCGCCGCGGCGTTCCATGGCGGCTGGTTCCACAGCGGCGACCTCGGCACCATGGATGACGAGGGCTACATCACCGTGGTCGACCGCAAGAAGGACATGATCAAGACCGGCGGCGAAAACGTCTCCAGCCGCGAGGTGGAAGAGGCCATCTACGGCGTGGAGGGCGTTTCGGAGGTGGCCGTGATCGGCGTGCCGGATCCGAAATGGATCGAGGCGGTGACCGCCGTGGTCGTGCTCAAGCAGGGCGTGGACATGACCGAGGCGGAGTTGCTCGCCGCCTGCGCCGGCCGCCTCGGCGGGTTCAAGCTGCCCAAGCGCGTGATCCTGACCGACGCGCTGCCGAAGAATCCGACGGGCAAGCTGCTCAAGCGCGAACTGCGGCTCATGTACGCGGGCGGCAACGGCGTCGCCCAGTAGCCGATCGGGTGGACCGGGGTTGGGCGGGGGCGACCGGGTAAACTGCCCGGTTTTTCCCTCTGGCGATATGGTGCAAGTGTCACGGCGCCCAGGTGTCACCGGATCGGCGCTCATTCGCTTGCTGGCTCGACTGACCGATCACGGCGCCCCCGAACCCAAACAAGCCTTCGCGGAGCGATTGAGCCAATGGCTCCGATGGACCGACGCCATCTCTTTGTCCTCCGCGTTGAACAGCCCTCCGGCAACCGCGCCCTCCCGCGCACTTGCCTCCGCAAGCGCCGAGGAACGTGAATGCGCGCGTGTGCGCACCGCGCTGACCAAGGCCATCACCGAAGGCACGGCCTTCTCGGTCGACGACTTCGCCCCTTACCGCCAGCGCTACATCGCGCGGCAGCAGGCGATGGAGGCGGGCATCGGGCCGTTGCGTGGTCGCTTGAGGGCGGTGCTGGCGGGCAGATCGCCGGCCATGGCGCGGCTGGCATCGGTGGACGCAGTGATGGAGCAGGCCCTGGACCCGCAGGAGCAGCGCTTGCTGGCGAACGTGCCTTCGCTGCTGGAGAAGTATTTCAAGCGTCTGAAGCAGGCGCACGCGGGGGCGCAGGGCCAAATGCCGGACGGGCCGGACGCGCCGGACGCGCCGGACAACGCCGGCAAGCCAGTAAGTTCGCCGGGTCAGGTCCAGCCCGCAGCCTGGCTGGAAGCGTTCGGCAAGGACATGCAAGGCGTGTTGCTGGCCGAACTGGATATTCGATTTCAACCGGTCGAAGGGCTGCTCGAAGCCCTTCGCATGAAGTGAAGTGACCCTAAGCCACATGAACAGATCTCTCCATTACGCCGCCTTCCTGGTTGGCCTGGCCGCCGTGTGCTGGGTGGGCGCCGGATACATCGGCACCAATCCGCTGGCGCTGGTGATCACGCTGCTGGTCGGCGCGTTCTACCTGATGGGCGCGCTTGAACTGCTGCACTTCCACCAAGCGACCGCGACCCTTGCGCGTGCCGTTTCGCAGAAGGGCGACCCGCCGGCGAGCCTGGGCCCATGGCTGGCGCAACTGCATCCGTCGCTGCAGAACCCGGTTCGCCTGCGCGTCGAGGGCGTGCGCGTCGGCTTGCCCGGCCCGGCCATGACGCCCTACCTGGCGGGGCTGCTGGTGCTGCTGGGCATGCTGGGCACCTTCCTTGGCATGGTGGTCACGCTGAACGGCACCGGCATCGCGCTGGAGAGCGCGTCGGACGTGAATGCGATCCGCTCCTCGCTCGCCGCGCCGGTGCGGGGCCTGGGGCTGGCTTTCGGCACCTCCGTCGCGGGCGTGGCTGCATCGGCGATGCTGGGGCTGGTCTCCGCGCTGTGCCGGCGCGACCGGCTGCAGGCAGCGCAAGCCCTGGACACGCGAATCGCGACGAGCCTTCGCGTGTTTTCCGCGGCGCACCAGCGCGAGGAGTCTTTCAGGCTGCTGCAGCGGCAGGGCGAGGCGATGCCGGAATTGGTCGGCCGACTGCAGGAGATGCTGGCGGCGATGGAGCGACAGAGCGCGGCCTTGAACGAGCGCATCGCGTCCAGCCAGGACAGCTTCCACCTGAAGGCGGAGGCGGTCTATTCGGGGCTTGCCACCTCCGTCGGCCAGTCCCTGAAGGAAAGCCTGACTGAAAGCGCCCGCGTCGCCGGCGCGACGATCCAGCCGGTCGTGGAAGCGGCGATGGCTGGCATCGCGCGGGAAGCTGTCGCGTTGCACGGCACCGTGGAGCACAGCGTGCAGAAGCAACTCGACGGCCTGTCGACCCGCCTGGAAGAGACCACGGGCGCCGTGGCGGACATCTGGAGAAGCGCGCTCGCGGAGCACCAAAACGCCATCGTCGCGCAGTCGGGCGATTTGCGCAGCTCGCTCGACCGGTTTGCGCAGACCTTCGAGCAACGGTCGGCTTCGCTGGTAGAAGGCGTCGCGGCTCGGCTGGAGAGCACCGCAAGCAGCGTGTCGGACACCTGGGGGCAGGCGCTGGCGCAGCATCAGCGCGTCAGCGAGGCGCTGTCGGGCGAGGCGCAGCTGGCCCTCGTGTCGGCTGCGGCAGGCTTCGAGCAACACGCGGCCTCGTTGCAGCGCACGGTGGACCAAGCGCATGCCAGCCTGCAAGCGGAGATGGCATCGCGCGACGAACAGCGGCTGGCAGCCTGGACGCAGGCGCTGGAGGCGATGGCCTCGCGCGACGAACAGCGCCTTGGCGCGTGGACGCAGTCCCTGGAAGCCATGGCCGAATCGCTGCAGCAGGAATGGCAGCAAGCCGGCCAGCGCGCCGAGCATCAACAGCGCGAAATCTGCGAGACGCTGGCCCGGACCGGCCGCGACATCTCTGCACATTCGGAGGACCACGCCAGCCGCACCATCGCCGAGATCGCGCAGCTCATGCAGGCCGCGTCGGAAGCGCCCCGCGCGGCCGCCGAAGTCATCGGCGAGCTGCGCCAGAAGCTGTCCGACAGCATGGTGCGCGACAACGCGATGCTGGAAGAGCGCAGCCGCATCCTCGAAACGCTGGAGACCCTGCTTGGCGCCGTGAACCACGCCTCCACCGAGCAGCGCGCGGCCATCGACGCGCTAGTGGCGGCGTCGGCGGACGTGATGGAACGCGTCGGCACGCGCTTCACCGACAAGGTCGAGGCCGAAACCGCGCGCATGGCCGACGTCGCCGCGCAGGTCACCGGCAGCGCGGTCGAGGTGGCGAGCCTGGGCGAGGCCTTCGGCCTGGCCGTGCAGTTGTTCAGCCAGTCGAACGAGAAGCTCGTGGCGCACCTGCAGCGCATCGAAGGCGCGCTCGGCAAATCCCTCGCGCGCAGCGACGAGCAACTGGACTACTACGTGGCGCAGGCGAGGGAAGTCATCGACCTGAGCATCATGTCGCAGAAGCAGATCGTCGAAGATCTGCAGCAACTGGCCAGCCAGCGGACCCTTGCGGGCAGCGAAGCGTGATGACCGACGACGCGATCGACGGCGGCGTCGAGCCGACGGTACCGGTCTGGGCAGTCTTCGGCGACCTCATGTCGGGCCTGCTGGGCGCCTTCGTGCTGATCCTGGTGTGCGTGCTGGGCATGCAGCTGGACCTGGCGACCAAGCTGGAATCCGAGGTCAAGCAGCGGCAGGCGGAAGAGCAGCGCCGCGAGGCACTCGAGAAGGCACTGGAAGGCCCGCTCGCAGCCGGGCGCGTGACGCTGAACAACGGCCGCATCGGCATCAGCGGCAGCGTTCTCTTCGCCTTCAACTCCGCCGAGTTGCAGCCCGAGGGTCGGCAGTTGCTCAAGAGCCTCACGGGGCCGCTGGCTGCGTACCTGAAGACGCGCGACGAGATCCTGATGGTCAGCGGCTTCACAGACGACCGGCAGGTGCGCGGCGGCAATCGCCAGTTCGCGGACAACTGGGAACTCTCGGCGCAACGGGCCTTGACGGTCACGCGCTCGCTGATCGAGGACGGGTTGCCGTCGGGGTCGGTGTTTGCGGCTGCCTTTGGGTCCGAACAGGCGGTGGCGTCGAATGCGGATGCGGACGGGCGGTCGAAGAACCGGCGTGTGGAAATGGCGCCGACGCCGCGGCCATCGAATGCGATCGTTGTCGACAAGCCCCGTGGGTAGCGACGCTTCAAATGCGCATGTTGCGGCGGCGGACCTGGACGCCGGCGCGACCCTGGAGGCTTGGCGCAAGCAGGGCGCGCATCGGCTGGACCCCGTGCGCTTCCGGTTCATCGAGGCGATGGCGAGGAGGGCGGCGGCGCACAACGGCGAGACGCGGCGCTTGCTGGACGACAAGGTCGACAGGCTCTTGCGGACCTACGGTGATGACCTTGAAAAGGCCGGCCCACCGGCATCGCGTTCCGCTTCCCTGAGAGGGAGCCCGCCAAGCCAGGCCTCGCGCGGGCCGCTGGCCGAACTGGTCGAGCACATCGGGCGGCTTGCGCCATCCTCAGGCCGCGGGCCGGCCGCAATCACCGATGGTGTGCCGACACCCGAGGGCACTCGCGAACTGAAGACGCTGAGCTACTTCCGCAGCACCTGGTCCAGGCTGAGCGCCGATCGGCGGCTGACGCAGTCGCTGGCGAAGGTGCCGGAGAACGCGGGGCCGCTCAATTCGCAGCATCTGGTGCATCAGGCGCTGACGTTGATGCGGGACCTCTCGCCGGAGTACCTGAATCGGTTCATGGCGTATGTGGATACCTTGCTTTGGCTGGAGCAGGCGAATGCGGGGAGCGCTTCAACGGGTGGCGCGGAAAGCCAGCGCGACGGATCGAAGAAGCCCGGCCGCGTTAAATCCGAATAACTGTCGCCATTTGCTTATCGGTGCTCGATCAGCCTGACAATGAATTACTCCGCGAAAACTTCTTGAAGTGTGGTCAACGTGACCGCCAAGGTTTTCGCCGATACCGCGCCGAGCTTTTTGGCCAAGCGCACTTTGTCGACCGTTCGAATCTGGTCCAGCAAGATCAGTCCCTTGGTGCCCCCGTGCGTTAGCGGAATTCGGAAAGGGGCAGAGAAGCCCTTCGACGTCATTGGCGCCACGATCACGGTACGCAGGTGATCGTTCAACTCCAACGGCGAAACCACGAGACAAGGTCGTGATTTCCTGATTTCACTTCCGACGGTGGGGTCGAGATTGACGAGCCAGATCTCCCCGCGCTTCACCAGGTCAACTCCGCATCGTCGGCGTTGCCAAATTCGCCCATGACCAATTCGTCGTCGCCCTTTGCGGCGAGTGCCTGAGCAGCCTCCGCCCATCCAGCCCGGGCTGGTCGCGCTGTCTTCCTCAAGACGATTGCGCCATCCTCGACGGTCATGTCCGCCGCATCCTCGTCGCCGAGGCCTGCCTGGGCAAGCAGTGGCTTTGGAAGGACGACGCCTTTGCTGTTTCCGAATGGTCTGATAGTGACTTGCATGGAACCTCCTGTTGCAACAATGTTATTCCTTCAGGGGTCCGAGGTCAATGTCCCACGACCGCGGGTATTCTTGGCGCAAGGTCTCCAATGGGACGTCGGCCAGGAATTCGCGCTGATTCCCAAGGGCGCGGGTGTGCTGGTCGTGCCGGTCCCTACACTGGACGAACTGCATGGCATCGCCAGGGGTGCCAGCAAGGGCCGTTCCTCGCGAACGAAAGGACCGCTACTGACGATGGCCGCAGCCTTGCGTGTCCCCCTCAGCCCTTGACCATCCCCACCAACTTCTCCCGCAACCGCCGCATGCCGCGAAGCCAGCGGTCGTAGTCGGCGGTCTTGCGCTGCAGGAAGGTCAGCACTTCCGGATGCGGCAGCACCAGGAAGCGCTCTTCCTGCATTGCGTCGATCACCGCGCCGGCCACGGAATCCGGCGACACCGCGCCGTCGCCGAGGAAGCTCTGGCTGCGTTGCGATCCGTCGGCACCCATCAGCATCGGCGTCAGCACGCCTTGCGGACACAGGCAACTCACGCGGATGCCCTGGTCGCCATGCGCGATCGACAGCCATTCGGCAAAGCCGACGGCCGCATGCTTGGTGACGGAGTAGGGCGCGGCATTCACCTGGCTCAGCAGGCCGGCGGCGGAGGCGGTCTGCACCAGGTAGCCCTCGCCGCGCGCCAGCATCTGCGGCAGCACGGCGCGCGCCGCGTAGACGTGGGCCATGAGGTTCACGTCCCAGTGGCGCTGCCAGTCGGCATTGGGCGTGTCCTCGTCGCCGCGCACGATGATGCCGGCGTTCGAGCAGAACACGTCGACCTGGCCGAAGCGTTCGGTCGCGGCCTGCACCAGTGCCTGCATCTCCGCCTCGACCGCGACGTTGACGCCGACGCCCATGCCGCCAATGGCCTCGGCCACGCGCTGCGCACCTGCCGCGTCGAGATCCGCCACCACCACGCCACGCGCGCCTTCCTGGGCGAAGCGTTCGCACAGTGCCTTGCCGATGCCCGACGCGCCGCCGGTGACGATGACGACCTTGCCTTGGATGTCCATGTGGAATGCCTCCTCAGCAGGTCACGCCGCCGTCGATGACCAGGCTTTGCCCGGTCATGAACGAGCCGGCTTGCGATGCGAGGAACACGGCCGCGCCGGCGATTTCGTCCGGCTCGCCGATGCGGCGAAGCGGTGTCGTTGCGGTGCGGTGCTTCAGGCCCTCCGGGTCTTCCCACAAGGCGCGCGCGAAGTCGGTCTTGATCAAGCCAGGCGCGATGCAGTTGACGCGCACGTTGTGCGGCCCGTATTCGACCGCGAGGTTGCGTGCAAGCTGCATGTCCGCCGCCTTCGACACGCAATACGCACCGATGATCGGCGAGCCGCGCAGGCCGCCGATCGAGGACACGATGATGATCGCGCCGTCCTTGCGCTCGATCATCTGCGGCACCGCGAAGCTGATCAGCCAGTGGTTGGCGATCACGTTGTTCTCCAGGATCTTGCGGAACTGGTCGTCCTCGATGCCGGCGAAGGGGCCGTAGTACGGGTTGGACGCCGCGTTGCAGACCACGATGTCGACCTTGCCGAACTGGCGGTTGGTTTCGTCGACGAGATTCTTCAGTTCCTGCTTCGACGAGATGTTGGCCGGCACCGAGATTGCCGTGCCGTCGCCATGCTGGCGGTTGATGGCGTCGCGCACTTCCTCGCAAGGCCCGGGCTTGCGCGAGGAGATCACCACCTTGGCGCCGTGCTCGGCCAGCCGCTCGGCAATGGCGCGGCCGATGCCGCGGGATGAGCCGGTGACGATTGCCACCTTGCCCGTCAATGAAAACAGGGACATCAGGAAACTCCTCGAAGAAATCTGGGTGCCAAGTCAGGCGTCGGGGACGATAGCAGAGGCTTTGAGCGCGGTCTGCATCGCGGGCTGGCGAGGCAGTCCCAGAGGTGACCGGGCAAGGCGGGCCTTGCTTCCGGCCGAAGCTGATGCGCGAACCTCGCCTGCCGTGGCAAGCCGCGCTCGCCTCGGAAGGAGTGAAGATTTCGTAGCGGGATGGGCGTCCGCAGTAGAAGGATTCACACCTTCTTCAGACGAAGTGCTTTCTCAACGTGTGCAGCTTGCCGGTCGTCGCGGTGCCGAGTGCGCCCTTGCGCAGATCGGCCATCGTCCAGTCCGGATTCGGATCGGCTGCCGCCGTCACCTTGGTCTGGCGCTTGAAGTCGACCTTCGGGCGCACGCCTGCGCCCTGGTGGGTGAAGATCAAGGTCACATCCGGCACGCCTTTGCGCGAGATGTCGTAGGTGTCGCAATGGGCCGGCGGCACCTCCAGGTCCGACATGATCTTCGGCGGGTTGTGGCCCTGATTGAATCCGACGATCAACAGCCGATCGATCGGCCGCACACCGATCTTGTCCTTCAGCCCATCGAGAAGCCTGCGGGTGAACTTCTGGGGGTCGACGCCTGTCCAGACATCCTGCGTGAAATGCGCGCCCACGAGCGTGTTGGCCAGGCAGGCCACGACGGCCGAGCACGATGACACGCTGGGAAAGAGCAGGGGCGACCCTTCGCCGACCTGGTCCTCCGTGATGATCATGACGTTGTTGAACGGGGGCAAGGGAACCTCCTGTTGGCCAAGAAAACGCTCATCTCTTCGCCTTGATCGCTGCCGGGATTTCGGCGCGGAGCGCCTGTGTGTGCCGGCGGCTTGGGGCGATGGCTTCGGTCGGTTGCGAGGGCCTCACAGGGACGCAATGCGCCGAATGTGCGACAGCTTCTCTTCCGAAAGACCAGCCAACTGCGCCTCCTGTATGCGCCCTTCGCGCAGCAACCTGCCGAACACCAGGCCGAGCTGCGAGTACCGGTAGTCGTACTTCTCGTCGATCTCTCGCCGCGTGCGGTGGAGGTACTCCTGGATGGACCATAGGTCGTCAGGTTCGGCTGCCGCGGCGGCCCTCATCTTGAACTCGGCGATGAGCTCGGCCAGCTCCGTTGCAAGCGCAGCCTCGAACACGCTGCGGGCGAGCTTCTTTTCAGAATCAGACCACTTGAAGTCGTACACGATCGCTCCTACGGACTCTCGGGGACAGGGTCAGCCGACGCCTTGCGCCCGAGGGCAACTTCCCTGCGACAGGATCCTCGCGAGGATCATGACACTGGACAGCGCTTGCGGGAAGCTCATCGGACACTTGCCGCAGGCAACGACGGCAAGAGCCGCCAGTCGACTTTGCCCCAAAGGGCAATGTGCGTGTCTACCCCGGCGCGTTAGCCTGCAAGACCGATGACTTTGCGGCCTATGCCAGTCGAAGACAGCCATGAGCACTCCGGACACGCTTGCAATTGATCCTCGGGCCCGAAGCATGGTGGCCCTTGGCGGGCCGGCGATCGTCGTCGGTGCGGCCGCCGCCGTCATCCTGGTGGTGGTGGTGCTGGTCGCGAATCTGCTTCAGAAATTCCTGTGGCAGACCCTGCCCCCGATGTTCGGCGCCTCGAACACGACGTGGTGGTGGGTGCTGGGCATCTTGACGCTGACGGGATTCGCGGTCGGCCTCGTCGTCCGCTTCTTCCCCGGCCATGCAGGACCCGATCCCGCGACCCTCGAACTCTTCGGCGCACCCACGCCGCTGAGCGTGTTGCCCGGCTTGGCCCTGGCCTTGATCCTTGCGCTGGCGGGCGGTGTGAGCCTGGGGCCCGAGAACCCGATCATCGCGATCATCGTGGGCATCACGGTTGCCGTCGGCAGCAGGCTGGTTCCATACGTCCCGACCAAGGGCTGGGTCTTGCTGGCGGCGGCCGGCACCATCGGCGCGATGTTCGGCACGCCAGTCGCGGCTGCGCTTCTGTTTTCGGAAATGCTCACCGGCCAAAAGGACAAGCCGTTGTGGGACCAGCTCTTCGCGCCGCTGATTGCAGCCGGCACGGGCGCGATCACGATGTCGCAGTTCGAGGAGATGAATTTCTCGCTGCCGATCCAGCCCTACGTTCATCCCAACATCATCGACATCGGCCTCGGCATGCTGGTGGCGCTTGCCGCCATTGCGGTCGGCATGTGCGCCGTGTGGCTTTTCCCGTTCTTCCACAAGGCCTACAAGGCCATGCGCAGCCCGGTCCTGGCGCTCACCATCGGCGGGTTCGTGCTGGGCCTTCTGGGGATCGTCGGCGGGCCGATCACCATGTTCAAGGGCCTGGCCGAGATGAAGACGCTCGTGAGCAACGCCGGCAGCTACGGCGCCGCGGCACTGGCGCTGATCGTAGTCATCAAGCTGGTCGCCATCCTGGTGTCGGCAACCTGCGGGTTCAGGGGTGGACGAATCTTTCCCCTGGTGTTCGTCGGCGTCGCATTCGGACTGCTCGTGCACCAGGTCTTCCCGATGATTCCCGGCGCGATCTCTGTCTCCTGTTCCGTGCTCGGTTTCACGCTGGTGGCGACGCGGGACGGCTGGCTCAGCCTGTTCATGGGCGCCATCATGCTCCCCGGCATCGATCTGCTGCCGATGCTGTGCGTCGTCATCCTGCCGGCGTGGCTCGTGCTGGCGGGCCGCGCCGTCATGTTGATCGAGGACGAACCCCAGGAGCCGCCGCCCAACACCCACTGAGCGCGCTATGCCGGCGCAGCAGCCAGATTCGCGTCCTTGACGGCATACACATCCACCGGCGCCGACTTCCCATGGAACAGCGCCGGCCCCAGCGCCTCGACCGCAATGCGCCCGTCGAGCGCATGGCAGGTGGCGGGGTCGATGAGGATCGCGCGCTGCGCCAGCTTGGTATGCGCCTCCAGCCGCGCAGCGAGGTTCACCGTGTCCCCGATGCAGGTATAGGTCGCGCGCTCCTGCGTGCCGGTGTAGCCGGCCACCATCTCGCCGGTGGCGATGCCCACGCCGATGCGGATCTCGGTCTTGTGCGTTGCGGTGCGTTCCAGGTTCAGCAGCCCGACCATCTCGACCATGTCCAGCGCCGCGCGTACCGCGCAGCCGCCGTGGTCGGCCAGCGGGAGCGGGGCGCCGAAGATGGCCATGAGGCCGTCGCCGATCATCTGGTTGACCACGCCGCCGTGGCTGGTGATGGCCTCGAACATCAGCGTGTAGTAGGTGTTGAGCAGGTCGATCGTTTCCTCGGGCGACTGCGATTCGACGATCGCGGTGAAGCCGCGGATGTCGGAGAACATGACGGTGCCCTGCACACGCCGGCCGCCCAAGGCAAAGCCGGATTGCTGCATGTCCTGCGCGACCTCGGAGGTGGCGAAGCGGCGCACCATTTCCTTGAGCTGGTCGCGCAGGCGCTTCTTCTCCAGGCTGGCGCCGATGCGCGCCTTCAGCAGCACCGCGTTCACCGGCTTGTGCAGGTAGTCCTCGGCGCCGAGTTCGATGCAGCGCACGATGTCGGCCACGCCTTCGAGCGAGGAGGTGACGATCACCGGCAGGTCGCGCAGCTTGGTGTCGGCGCTCAGGTGCTCCAGCACCTCGAAGCCGGTCATCTCCGGCATTTCCATGTCGAGCAGCATCAGGTCGAAGGGGCTGCTGCGCAGCATCTCCAGGGCGATGCGGCCGTTCTCCGCGGTCTTGACGCTGTGGCCCTGCAATTCGAGACTGCGGGTCAGCAGCAGGCGGTTGACCTTGTTGTCGTCCGCGACCAGCAGGCGGGCCGCCGGGGCGTGCTGGTCAGACATGGCACAGCGCTTTCAACGCGGCGTCGACGCGCAGGAATTCGAGCATCAGCGCATCGAGGGCTTCCGGCTTCTGCGCGGCTGCCAGGCCACCGAGCTCCAGGTCGCGCGACAGCGCGCCCAGCTTGACCGCGCCGAAGGTGAGGCTGTTGGACTTGAGCGAATGCGCGGCGCGGCGGAAGGTGTCGGCGTCGCCCGCGGCCTGCGACTCGCGCAGCTCCTTCAGCATCTCGGGCGCTTCTTCGAGGAAGGTCTGGACCAGCTCCGTCACGAACTCTGCGCCCGCCGCATCCTGCAGTTCGGCAAACGTGGTCTGGTCGATAGTCTCATTCATATGGCCCCCACGCTCGTCACTTCGTGTACTGCGCTGCCCCCCGAGGGGGCCCTCGCTCCTTGGAGCGGTCCTTCGGTGCTCGTCATTCAATTCAATCCTTGCGTTCAGGAACATTGTTCAGCGCCTCGACCAGGCTGTCCACGCGGATGGGCTTGGTGATGTAGTCGTCCATGCCGGCGGCGAGGCACATCTCGCGGTCGCCCTGCATGGCGTTGGCGGTCATGGCCACGATGCGCGGGCGTTCGCCGGGCTGCAGCCGCGCGCAGATCTGGCGGGTGGCGTCGAGGCCGTCGAGCTCGGGCATCTGCACGTCCATCAGCACCACGTCGTAGGCCTGGCGCTCCACGGATTCCACCGCCTCGATGCCGTTGGAAGCCAGGTCGGCGCGGTAGCCCATCTGCTGCAGCAGGCGCATCGCCAGCTTCTGGTTGACCGCGTTGTCCTCGGCCAGCAGGATGCGCAGCGGATGCCGCGCGGCCATGGTCGGATCGATCTGCGGCTTGGCGGAGACGGTGGGCGCGGCCTTGGCGGTCACCGGTTCGTGTGCGAGGAGGCCGACCAGCGTGTCGAACAGTTGCGACTGGTGGATCGGCTTCGACAAGTAGGCATTGAACAGCGACTCGGCATCGGCTCCCACTTCGCGCCGGCCGAGTGAACTGAACAGCACCAGCGGCAGCTTCGGGTGGCTGGGGCGGATGCGGCGGGCGAGGTCGGTGCCGTCCATCTCGGGCATGTGCATGTCGAGGATGGCAAGGTCGAAGCGCTCGCCTTGTTCGAGCCAGCGCAGCGCCTCCAGCGGCGATGCGGTCTCACGCGCCTCCATGCCCCACTTGGCGGACTGCAGCGAGAGCACACGCCGGTTGGTCGCGTTGTCGTCGACGACGAGCACGCGCTTGCCCTGCAACTCGGCCTGCACGCCGGTGAAGATGCGCCGCTTGCTCGGCGGCATTTCCGCCACGGGCATCTCGGCGGTGAAGAAGAAGGTCGAGCCGGTGCCGGGGCCGTCGCTCTCGACCCACATGGTGCCGCCCATCAGCTCCGCCAGCCGCTTGCTGATGGCCAGGCCCAGGCCGGTGCCGCCGTACTTGCGCGTGGTGCTCGAATCGGCTTGCGAGAACGACTGGAACAGCCGGCTCATGCCTTGCGGCGACAGGCCGATGCCGGTGTCGCGCACGGCAAAGGTGAGGCCGACCTTGCCCACGGGCAGGGCGTTGGCCGAGACGGTCAGCACCACTTCGCCGTGCTCGGTGAACTTCACCGAATTGCTCAGCAGGTTCAGCAGGATCTGCCGCAGCCGCGTCAGGTCGCCGCTCACGCCCACCGGCACGTCGCCCTCGAACACATAGGCCAGGTCGAGGTGCTTCTCGGTCGCGCGGGTGCTGACCAGGTCCAGCGCCGACTCCACGCAGTCGCGCAGGTCGAACGGGTGCGACTCGATGTCCATGCGGCCGGCCTCGATCTTCGAGTAGTCGAGGATGTCGTTGATGATGGTCAAGAGCGCGTCGCCGGAGTCGCGGATGGTCGACACGTAGTCGTGCTGCTCGACGTCCAGCGGCGTGTCCAGCAGGAGGCCGCTCATGCCGATGACCGCGTTCATCGGCGTGCGGATCTCGTGGCTCATGGTGGCCAGGAAGGCGCTCTTGGCTTCGTTGGCGGCTTCGGCGGCGGCGCGGGCCTCCTGCGTTTCGTTGAACAAGCGCGCGTTCTGGATCGCGATCACTGCCTGGTCGGCGAAGGTCTTCAGCAACTTGATTTCCTTGTCGCTGAAGGGCTCCGACGGATCGCGCGTGACGTGGATCGAACCGATGTTGCGGGCCTCCCATATCAGCGGCGCGACCATGATCGCGAAGTTGCCGACCTGCTCCGCCACCTCCCTCATGAACCAAGGCAGGTGGGGCTCGGCGAGAGCATCGGGGATGTGCAGCACTTCGGTGCCGCCCATGGCCACGCCGATGGGCGAGAGGTCGAACGGTCGCGGGTAGTACTTCTCCAGCACCTCGCGCGCATTGCCGCGGTGCGCGCCCAGGTGCACCTGCCCGTCGCCGCCATTGAGCGAGATGCCGAGTTGCGAACCAGAGAACAGACGCTCGCAGCTTTCCAGGATCTTGTCGAACACGGGCTGCGCGTTCTCCATCGAGTTGCTGATGACCTGCAGAACATCGGCGGTGGCTGTCTGCTGTTCCAGCGCCTCGGTGGTTTCGTTGAAGAGGCGCGCGTTCTGGATCGCGATCACGGCCTGGTCCGCGAAGGTCCTGAGCAAGGCCATCTCGACGGTGGTGTAGGGCTTGGGCGAGGTGCGGCCGACCAGCACCGAGCCCAGGCCATGGTCCTCCCACAGCATCGGCGCGAGCAGCAGGGAACGGATGCCGGCCTGCACGGTCAACTCGCGCAGGGCCTCTGGCACGCTGGGGTCGGTCTGGACATCGGGGTAGTGCAGCACGCAGCGATCGTCGATGGCCAGTTGCGTGCCGCTGCCATCGTAGGCGCGCGACTCGTCAGGGTGGCGGCTCTCGCCATAGGGACCGATGGCGGCGGCGAGATGGAGCTGGCCGTCGTCGCCGATCAGCATGGTCGCGAGTTCGTCGCTGGCGAGCAGGCCCTGGCAGCTCTCCAGGATCTTGCGGAAGACCGGCTTGGCATCGGCCATGGATCCGCTGATGACCTGCAGCACCTCGGCCGTGGCGGTCTGGCGCTCCAGCGCCTCTTGCGTCTCGTTGAACAGGCGCGCATTCTGGATCGCGATCACGGCCTGGTCGGCGAAGGAGCTCAGCAGGCCGAGTTCCTTCTCGGTGAAGGGGCGGGGCGGCACGCGCACCACCGACAGGGACCCGATGCCACGGTCGTTCCAGATCATCGGTGCGAAGGCGATCGAACCATTGCCGACGGCGCGCCCCGCGGCCTTCACCGGCTCCGGCACTTCGTCCGACGCGAGCAGGTCCGGGAAGTGGAGGATCTGCCGCCTGGCGATGGCGCGGCCGGTGAGCGAGTTGCCGAGCGGTTGCGGCAAGGCCTGGAACGCGCGCTCGTAGAGCGGGCCCATGCGCGCGCCGGGCAGCAGCATGTCGTCGTCGCTGACCAGGTAGATGGCGGCGTCCTCGATCGACAGCAGCCGGGCGCAGCTCTCCAGGATGCGCTTGAACACCGGCATGGAGTCATTGACCGAACGGCTGATGACCTGCAGCACCTCGGAGGTCGCGGTCTGGCGCTCCAGCGCCTCCCGCGTCTCGTTGAAGAGCCGCGTGTTCTCGATGGCGATCACGGCCTGGTCGGCGAAAGTGCTGGCGAGCTTGGTTTCCTGCTCGCTGAACTTGCCCGTGGTCGTACGCAGGATGCCGATGCTGCCGATCGCGCGGCCCTCCTTCATCAGCGGCACGAACAGGCCCGACTGGTAGCCCAGCGCGAGCGACAGGTCCTTCATCCGGGCGAACTCCCTGGCGCCTTCCCGCGTGTCCGCCACGTTGATGAGGCGCGCGTCGATGATGCAGGCGCCAGCCGCGCTGTCGCGGTCCAGCGGCCACGGCTTGAGGAAGCCGCCTTCGCGCTCGCCGCGCGTGCCGTCGTCGGCGAAGGCCACCGTTTCAACCATGCCATCGCGCGGAATGCAGAACGCCACCGCGCGGCCCTCGAACAGGCGCTGGCAGGCTTGCACGATGGCATCGAATACCGGCTGCGTCCGTGTGGGCGAACTGCTGATGACGCGGAGGATGTCAGCGATGGCCGTCTGCTGCTCCAGCGCCTCGTGCGTCTCGCGGAACAGGCGCGCGTTCTGGATCGCGATCACCGCCTGATCGGCAAAGGTCTCGAGCAGCGCGATTTCCTTACCGGTGAAGCCGGTGGCGGGCTTGCGGATCACGTTGAGGTAGCCGATCGGCTGGCCCTTCCAGGCCATCGGCGCCACGAGTTGCGAATAGGCGCCGATGTCCAGTGCCTGGGCGATCTTGCGCACCGCCCAGTGCGCCGACGGGTCCAGTGCATTGACGAAATGCAGCGTCTTGCCCGCACGGATGCCGCGTTCGAAATCGGCCGAGGGAATCTTCGTCGCGAAGATCTTCTGCAGCGTCGGCAAGGCGGGGCCGTGATGCGCCGCCAGTTCGACGAAGCCGTCCGCGCCCAGCAGCAGGATGCCTTGCTCGTTGCTGCTCAGCAGCTTCTCGCAGCTCTGCAGAATCTTGTCGAACACCGGCCCCGTGTCGGCCACCGAGCCGCTGATGACTTCCAGCACCTCGGCGGTGGCGGTCTGCTGCTCCAGCGCGTCCTGCGTCTCGCGGAACAGGCGCACGTTCTCGATGGCGATCACGGCCGGGCCGACGAAGGATTCGAGCAGGCCGATGTCCTTGTCGTCGAAGCCGTCCGGTTCCTTCTGCAGCACGGCCAGTCCGCCAATGGCGCGGCCCTCGTGCAGCAGCGGCGCATAGAGGCCGGAGCGGAAGCCGCTGGCCACGCCGAGTTGCTGCAGCATCGGGTGCCGCTCCACCGCGGCCACGAGGTCCGGCAGGTGGATCACACGCTTGCCCGTGACGCAGGCGCCGACCGGGCTGCTGTCGTCCACCGGCAGCACCAGGCTGGGCATCCCGCCGTTGCTGGCCCGGGCGTGCAGGCCGTCCGCTTCCACCAGCCATAGCACCACGCGGCTGTCGTGCAGCAGCTTGCCGCAGTTGGTGACGATGGCGTCGAACACCGGCTGCGTGTCGGTCATCGAGCCGCCCAGCACGCGCAGCACGCGCGCGGTCGCGGTCTGCCGCTCCAGCGCCTCCTGCGTCTCGTTGAACATCTGGACGTTCTGGATCGCGATCACGGCCTGGTCGGCAAAGGTCTTGAGCAATTCGACCTGGTGGCTGGAGAACGGTCCTGGCGCGACACGGGTCACGCTGATCATGCCGATCGGCACGTCTTCATGCACCAGCGGCACGTTGGCCTGGCCGCGCCAGCCGCGGCGCTGCGCCAATGCGCGCAACTCGTCGGAGACCTCGGTGTTCGACTCGATGTCCTGCATCAGCAGCGGTTGACCGGTGAGCAGCGGCCGGTAGATGGAGTCCGAGTCGACCGGCACCGGGAAGTACTTCTTCAGCGCCTGGTCGCCTTCCTCGGTGGTAGGCGTGAAGGCCGAGAGATGGACCGAATCGCCGACGCGCCTGAGCAAGGTCGCCGACAGTCCGCCGACCAGTTGCCGCGCGCTGAGCACGATGGCGTCGAACACCGGGCGCACGTCGGCCGGGGAACCGGCGATGACCTTGAGGATCTCGGCGGTGGCGGTCTGCCGCTCCAGCGACTCCTGCGTCTCGTTGAACAGCCGTGCGTTCTGGATCGCGATGACCGCCTGGTCGGCAAAGGTGCGGAGCAGGTCGAACTCCTTCGCGCTGAAGGGCACCGGCGGAAAACGCGTGACGTGAATGGTGCCGATGCCCTGGCCCTCCCACAGCATGGGCGCGATCAGCATCGAGAAATTACCGACCTCGCGTCCCTTGCGGCGCATCGCCTCGGGCACGTTCGGCCCGTTGACGATGTCGGGATAGTGCACGACCCGGCGCTTTCGGATCGGGTAGGCCTGGTAGGACTGTTCGAGCGGTCGCGGATAGCCGCCCTTGTCCAGCCCCTGCCGCAATGCCTCGGCCGTGAGGCCGTCCTCGCCCGGCGCGACGGCAATCGCCTCGTGGCGCACCATGCCGTCGTCGCCGACCAGCGAAATGATGGCGTGGCCGCCGGTGAACAGCCGCTGGCAGGCCTTCACGATGGCCTCGAACACCGGCGCACTGTCGGACACCGAGTTGCTGATCACGCTGAGCACATCCGCCGAGGCCTTCTGCTGTTCCAGCGCCTCCTGGGTCTCGTTGAACATCCGCGCGTTCTGGATCGCGATCACCGCCTGGTCGGCGAAGGTCTTCAGCAGCACGGCTTCCTGCTCTATGAAAGGCACGGGCGGCCGGCGGATCACGTAGAGCGTGCCGATGCCGCGGCCTTCCCACTGCATCGGCGCGAACACCTGCGAGTAGTTGCCGATCTCCAGCATCGCGCCGACGTTGCGCACGCCCTTGGGCGTGTCGGCGCCGTGCATCACGTCGTCGAAGCGCAGCACCCGGTTCTCGCGGATCGCCTGGTGCACCGGCTCGTCGCGCAGCGGCAGCGGGAAGATGCGCGCCACCGCCGGCGCCGACACGCCGCGATAGGCAGCCGAGCACAGCAGTTGCCGCTCCTCGTCGATGGTGAGGATGCCGAGCTCCGAGCTGCGGAACAGGCGCTCGCAGCGTTCCAGGATCTTGTCGAACACCGGCGCGGCGTCGGCCACCGAACTGCTGATGACCTGCAGCACGTCGGAGGTGGCGGTCTGGCGCTCCAGGGCGTCGCGCGTCTCGTTGAACAGGCGCACGTTCTCGATGGCGATCACCGCCTGGTCGGCGAAGGTCTGCACCAGGCCGATCTCGGCCGGCGAGAACGGATGCACCTGGTTGCGCAGCAGGGAGATCACGCCGACGGCCTGGCCGTCGCGCAGCATCGGCACGGCCAGCACCGTGCGGAAGCCGTTGCGCGCCTGCAGTTCCCGCACATCGGGATATTCGGTGTCGATCAGGGGCACGACGTCCTCGACATGCACGGTCCGGGCATGCATGAACGCGCGACCCGCGACCGAACCGCCGCGAATCGGCAACTCCATGCCCGCGCCGTCGGCGTACTCGGGCCCATAGCTGGTCATGGCGCGCAGCTTGCCCTCCATCACCAGCCACACCCGGCTGCCCTCGGCGCGGCACAGCAGGCCGGCGCGCTCGGCGACCGAGTCGAGCACCGGCTGCACATCGGTCGGCGAGGCGCTGATGACCTTGAGCACTTCGGCCGTGGCGGTCTGGCGGTCGAGCGCCTCGCGCGTCTCGTTGATGAGGCGCACGTTCTCGATGGCGATCACGGCCTGGTCGGCGAACAGCTTGAGCAGGTCGATCTGCCGCTGCGGTGTCTTGCCGGGCTCCGGCCAGGCGGTGACGATCACGCCGACGACCTCGCCCTCCTTCATCATCGGCGCGGCGATCATGCGGCGCCGGCTGCCGGTGCTGGCGAGCGTGCGGTCGTAGTCCGGGTCGGCCCAGGCGTCCTCGTTGCTCAGGGCGCGGCGTTCGAGGATGACCCGGCCGTTCATCTGGTGCGGGTCGGGCGGCGCGGGCCACATCGTGCGCGCCGCTTCCAGCGCCTCCGGGGACCAGTTGCGCGTCGCGGCCAGGCGGACCAGGCGGCCGTCGTAGGTGAAGATCGAGGAGGAGGGCCCTTCGAAGAGCCACATCGTGCAGTCGAGGATGGCCTCGAACACCGGCATCACGTCGGTGCGCGATTCGCTGATGACGCGCAGCACGTCGCTCACCGCGGTCTGCGATTCGAGCGACTCGGTCAGCTCCGCGGTGCGCTCCTCCACCTTGTGCAGGGCCTGCGTGGTCTCGTTGAACAGGCGCACGTTCTCGATGGCGATCACAGCCTGGTCGGCGAAGGTCTGCAGCAGGGCCACCTGCTGGTCGTCCCAGGCGTCGGGTTCGGCCCAGCCCACGGTGATGGCGCCGATGGGCTCGCCGCCTCGCAGCATCGGCACCGTGACCTGGCTGCGGGTGCCCAGCGACGCGATCATCTGCAGCGACAGCGTCGGCACGTCGTTGGGTTGCTGGATGTCCTTGACGAAGTAGGGCTTGCGGGACCGGATGACGACGCCGGCGATGGTGTCGTCCGCCGCCTCCCGCGGGAAGATGCGGTTGAGCTTGCGCAGCTTGACCGGATGCACGCCGCCCACGGCCACCATGTGGATGGTGGTGCCGTCGTAGCGGTAGACGCGGCCCATGCGCGCATTGCACAACTGCACCGCGCGCTCCACGATCACGTCGAACACCGGCTGCACGTCGGTCGGTGAACTCGCGATGACGCGCAGGATCTCCGCCGTGCCGGTCTGGCGCTGCAGGGCCTCCTGCGTCTCGTTGAACAGCCGCGCGTTCTGGATCGCGATGACGGCCTGGTCGGCAAAGGTCTTGAGCAGCGCGCGCTCGCCGGGCGTGAATGGCCCGACCTCGCTGCGCTGCATGCTCAGGACGCCGATGCCGCGGCCTTCCAGCATCAACGGGGCGGCCAGGTTGGCGAAGCTGCGGCCGAGTCGTTGCGCATTGAGGCGCAGCATCGGCGGCGCATCCGGAGCGGCCAGCACATCCGGGAACTCCACCACGTCGCCGGTGCGGAAGGCGAGCGGGGCGGAGGTGTCGGCTATCGGCATCGGGTAGCTGGCCTGCATCGCCAGGCCGAGCTGCGCAGCGCGTTCGTCGCCGATCACCGCCCGGCCGGCCGCGGTCATGCGCCAGCGCGTGAGCGCGATCTGCCCTTGCGGATCGACCATCGTCAGGGAGAACGAACTGACGTCGAACAGGCGGTCGCTGCACTCCATGATCTTGTCGAACACCGGCCCGGTGTCATGGACGGACTTGCCGATGACCTGCAGCACCTCGGCCGCGGCGGTCTGGTGGGCCAGCGCCTCCTGCGTCTCGTGGAACAGCCGCGCGTTCTGGATCGCGATGACCGCCTGGTCGGCAAAGGTCTTGAGCAGCGCCCGCTCGCTGGGCTTGAACGGCCCGACCTCGCCACGCTGCATGCTGAGCAGGCCGACGCCCTTGCCCTCCCACATCAGCGGCGCGGCCAGGTTGGCGAAGCTCTTGCCGACGAACTCGGCATAGAGGCGCAGCGCCTGCGGCGCATTCGGGTCGCCCAGCACATCGGCGTATTCGACCAGTTCGCCGGTGCGGAAAGAGGCCTCTGCGGCCGTGCCGACCAACGACATCGGGTAGCTGGCCTTCATCAACGGCCCGATCGCATCGATGCGCTCCTGCGCGATCTCGGCATGGCCGGCGGCCGTGACGACCCAGCGCGTCAGTTCGAGCTGGCCGTTGGCGTCGAGCATCATCAGGCCGAAGCCGCTGGCGTCGAACAGGCGCTCGCAGCGCTCCAGGATCTTGTCGAAGACCGGCCCGGTGTCGGCGACCGACTTGCCGATGACCTGCAGCACCTCGGCGGCTGCCGTCTGGTGCGCCAGCGACTCCTGCGTCTCGTCGAACAGCCAGGCATTGTGGATAGCGATCACGGCCTGCTCGGCGAAGGTCTTGAGCAGCGCGCGATCGCTCGGCTCGAAGGGGCCCACGTCGGTGCGCTGCATGCTGAGGATGCCGAGGCCCCGGCCTTCCCACATGAGCGGCGCGGCCAGGTTCGAGTAGTTGAGGCCCGCGATCTGCGCGTTGCGGCGCAGGGACGGCGGCGCGTCCGGGTCGTTGAGCACGTCTGCGATCTCGACCAGGTCGCGGCGCTGGAAGGCGAGTTCGGCGGAGGTATCGGCCAGCGGCCGCGGGTAGACCGACCGCAACTGAACGGCGAGTTCATCCGCACGCTCATCGCCGATCGCTGCGCGGCCGGTCCTCGACATGCGCCAGCGCGTGACGTTGAGCAGCCCTTGCGCGTCGACCATGTACAGGCCGAACGAAGAGGCATTGAACAGGCGGTCGCAGCATTCGAGGATCTTGTCGAACACCGGCCCGGTGTCCGCGACCGACTGGCCGATGACCTGCAGCACCTCGGAAGCGGCGGTCTGGTGCGCCAGCGCGCGTTGCGTCTCGGCGAACAGCCGTGCGTTGTCCAGCGCCGCGCTCATGCTGCCGGCCAGCGTTTCCAGCAGCCGGATGTCGGAAGCGCTGAACGCATGCTCGTGCTGCAGGTCGGCCAGCGAGATCATCCCGACCGCCTTGTCGGCCACCACCAGCGGCACCAGCACCTGCGACTTGGGGTAGCTGGGGTGATACGACAGCCGCACCGAGCCGGCCTTCACGGCTTCGGCCTCCAGGTTCTCGTCGACCAGCAGCGTGCGCTTCGTGCGCAGCACCTGGGCGCCGAAGCCGGTCGGCGCCATCGACTCCATGCGGAAGCGCTCGCCCTGGCGCCCGATGAAGGGGTAGTGCAACAGGTTGGTGGCGGCGTCGTAGATGCGGATGCCGACATCGGCCCATGGGAACACCTGGCTCAGCTTGTCGCCGACCGCGTCGTACACGCCTTGCAGGTTGAGCTCGCCGGCCAGCGCGTCCTGCACCGCGGCAATGATGGCCAGTTCGGCATTGCGTGCCTCGGTCTCCTTCAGGAGCCGCTGGGTTTCGTCGAACAGGCGGGCGTTCTCCAGGGCGCCGCCCATGCTCGCCGCCACGGTCTGCAGCAGCCGGATCTCGTGCGGGCCGAAGGCGTATTCGCGCTCGTGGTTCTGCAGGCCGATGGCGCCGAGCACGCGCTCGGTTCCGATGATGGGCACGCCGACGATCGAGTGCGCCCAGTCGGTGCCCGGCGAGGGCCCCATGCCGGCCTGCGTCTGCTCCGCGCGCGTGTTCGCCAAGCCCACCTCGCCCGCCACAAAAATGCGCGTCACCGGATCCCCCGGCTTCAGCGCGCGTGCCGGCAGCAGGGGCAGCGGCTGGTTGTGCTCGTAGCGATACAGCGCCTGGACCAGCCCGGTCTTCTCGTCGCGCCACATGATGGAGATGTCGCCGGACCGGAGCACTTCGCGCAGCTTGTCGCCCGCCAGGTTGATGATGTCCTGGAAGGACATGCGGGCTGCCACGCCCTGCTGGATGCTGTGGATGAGCGCAAGCTCGCTGGCGCGCTGCGCGAGTGCGTCGGCGCCTTCGGCAAGCGTGCGTTCCAGGGCCTCCTGGCGGCGGATGCCGGCCAGGGTTGCGGCGGCTTGGCGCGCCAGCAGGGCGAGCGCGTCGCGGTGCGTGTTGTCGAAACGTCCGTGCGTGCCTTCGATGTCGGCGTAGAGATAGCCGAGCAGGTTCCTCTTGTCGACGAGGGGCGCGATCAGGCAGGAGCGCTGCTCGGAAGGACCGGCGCCCTCGGGGCCGTGTCGCAGGCTGGGCTTGCGCGAGCGTCGGGCCGTGGCAAGCCAGGGCTCGATGGCGCCCAGCAGGGTTGCTGCCTCTTCACCCTCCGGCAGCTTCGCCCCCGCGATGTGCAAGGTGTTCTCGCAATCGAGCACCAGCAGCGCGCGCTGTGCGCCGATGAGCGCCACGGCCTCATCGACCAGCGCGTTGCGCCATTCGTCCTCGCGGCTCAAGCCGGCCAGCCGCAGGCCGCTCTCGAACAGGCGCGCATCCAACGAGGCTGGCCCCGACAGGGTCTTGTGCATTTCAGGGTTCGCGCCCGGTGGTCAGCGGGTAGCCGCTTTCGCGCCAGGCCTTCATGCCGCCGTCCAGCGCGACCGCATGCGCGAAGCCCATCTCGCGCAGCGTGGCCGCGGCCAGCGTGGAGATGTAGCCCAGCTCGCAGCAGGCCAGGATGCGCCGTGTCGGATCGGGCAGCTCGGTGTTGACGCGCAGCTCCAGCTGGCCGCGCGGCAGCAGGCGTGCGCCGGGCACGTGGCCCGCCTCGTAGGCGTCGCGCTCGCGCACATCGAGGACGATGAGGTCGTCTTCCTTCGCCTCCACGCGCGACTTGAGTTCGCCCAGTGACATGAAGGGCACGGTGGCGGTGGCCGCGGCCAGCAGGTGCGCCACCGTCTTGCCGCCGCTCATGTTGGTGCGCAGCGCCTCGGTGATGTGCGTGGGCATCGTGAGGTTGAGCGTGCGCATCATCTCGACGAACTCGGCGCGGTCGCGCTTCTGCAGGCGCGGGTTGTTCGCGAGTTCGTCGGCGATGGTGGAATGGCTGCGGCCCTTGTAGTCGTGCGCGGGATAGACCTTGAGCGCGGCGTCGAGCTTCAGCAGTCTGTTGAACAGGCTGTCATGCAGTTGCTCGGGGTCGCCGCTGGGCAGGTCGGTGCGGCCGGTGCCGCCGATGAGCAGCGTGTCGCCGGTGAAGACGCGGTCGCCCACCTGCAGGCACATCGAGTCGGCCGTGTGGCCCGGCGTGTGCAGCGCACGCAGCCGCAGCTTGCCGAGCACGACCATCTCGCCGTCGGCCAGCCGCATGTCGACGAAGGGGGCCGGGCTCTTGCGGTGCATGATGACCGGCACGTTCAATTGCCGTGCCAGTTCCTTGGTCGCGGAGAAGTGATCGGCATGCGTGTGCGTGTCGATCAGGTAGCGGATGCGCACGCCGTCGCGCGAGGCGAGGGCGATGTAGTGGTCGATCTGGCTCAGCTCCGGATCGATCAGCGCGGCAGCGCAGGTGTCGTCGCAGCCGATGAGGTACGACTGGCAGCCGCCGGTCGCAATCTGCTCGAAGACCACCCCGGCTCAGCCTGGCTGTTTCACCACGCGCAGGTACGGCTTGGGCGCCTTCCAGCCGTCGGGGAACAGCTTCTTCGCGTCGTCGTCGGACACCGAGCCGGCAATGATCACGTCCTCGCCCTTCTTCCAGTTGACCGGCGTCGCGACCTTGTGCGCGGCGGTGAGCTGCATCGAGTCGAGCACCCGCAGGATCTCGTCGAAGTTGCGGCCCGTGGTCATGGGGTAGGTCAGCATCAGCTTGATCTTCTTGTCGGGGCCGACGATGAAGACCGAGCGCACGGTGGCGTTGGTGGCGGCGGTGCGACCCTCCGACGTACCGGCCTCCTCGGCCGGCAGCATGTTGTAGAGCTTGGCCACGGCCAGGTCGGTGTCGCCGATCATCGGGTACTTCGGCAGGAAGCCCTGCGTCTCCTCGATGTCCTTGGCCCAGCGGTCATGCGCGTCGACCGGGTCGATGCTCAGTCCGATGAGCTTGGCATTGCGCTTGGTGAACTCCGGCTCGATCCTGGCCATGTACCCCAGCTCGGTGGTGCAGACGGGCGTGAAATCCTTGGGATGCGAGAACAGGATGGCCCACTTGTCGCCGATCCAGTCATGGAACTTGATCGGGCCCTGCGTGGTGTTGGCCGTGAAGTCGGGAGCGATATCGTTGATGCGCAATGACATTCCAGTTCCTTGGGCAGAGGTCGAGGAGACACGTTTTGCCGGCTGTGCGGATCCGGGCATTCAGCAATTCGCCATCGCCTGGTCCGCAAAGAAGTACACCAAAGTACACCACTTTCCGCAGGCGGAAACAAGCGGGGTCATCCGCCCCGCGGGCGAGCCTCCTGGCACCCGGGAGGCGCGGAACATGCCGCGGCGAGGGCGCGAACCGCAGCGGGATGGATGTTCAGCGAGAGGCCGACGAGAAGCTGGCCAGGTCGCCCGGCTTGCGCAGCATCTTGTCGACGTCCGCGGCATGCAGTTCCTCGACCTGCACCATCTGCCGCGCGAACTCTTCCAGCGCAACGGAGCGGCCTTCCACCACGCCGAGCAAGTCGCGGTAGAGCTGCAGCGTGCGGCTCTCGGCCTCCAGCGATTCGCGCAGCATGGCGCCGATGTCGGTCTGGTGCGAGTCGAGCAGGGAGCCGATCGCGAGCGAGGGATAGGCGCCCAGCGTGGTGATCCATTCGCCGACCTGCTGGGCATGCAGCAAGGATTCGTCGGCCTGGCTGCGCAACCAGGACACGATGGGTATGCGCCCGAAGCCGAACACCAGGAAGGAATAGTGCGTGTAGCGCACCACGCCGGCCAGTTCGTCTTCCAGGATGCGGTTGAGCACCGCGACTACCTTCGCCTGATCGAGCTGTTCCATGGCAGCACCCGTTCGTCTCATGTGGGGGCGCGATTATGCGCGGCTGGCGCCGCAACGACCACCTGATGTGCAATGATCCGCGCCGCTGCCGCGATTTCCGCGCCGCGCACCCCACACAGGAGAGACAGTTATGGCCGACCCAGTGAACCCGTTTGGCGATTTGACCAAGATGTTCGAGCAGTTCAAGCTGCCGGGCGTGGACATGTCTTCCCTCGTCGAGGGACGGCGCAAGGATGTCGAGGCGTTGGTCGCGGCCAACAAGTCGGCCTTCGAGTCCATGCAGGCGATGGTGCAGAAGCAGACCGAGATGCTTCAGCAAGCCGTGCAGGGCGTGCAGGAACATGCCAAGAGCGCCGTCGCCGCCGGGCTGGACCCGGCCAAGCAGGGCGAGCTGGTGCGCCAGGCCATCGAGAAGACGCTGGCCGACATGAAGGAACTCGCCGAGATGGCGCGCGACTCGCAATCGGCCGCGATGGCCCACATCACCGAGCGGGCCAACGAGCACATGGCCGAAATCAAGAAGCTGATCGGCTGAGTTCCTTCGCGGGCTCCTTCGCAGCTTCCTTCGCATAAGCGGCCTGCTCGAAGGCCGCGTAGGTCTGCATGAAGCGCGGGTCGGCGAAGGGCAGTGCCTGCGTCATGATCAAGCCCGCCAGGTCGGCGCTCCGGTCGAACCAGAAATGCGTGTTCAGCACGCCGGCCCAGGTCTGGGAGCCGGCGGAGCGGGCGCCCGGCACATCTTCGTCGACACGCATGAAGGCCATGCTGTGCGACTTCTTCAGGCCGGGGAACAACTCCACGTCCGCCGTGACTGCGGGGTTGGCCGACTTCAGGATCGGGATTTGCACCGAGCCGATCTGGTTCTGCAGCAGCTTGTCGATGGTTTCGCGGCGCAGGATGCGCCTGCCGTCCAGTTCCCCGCCGTTGAGGTACATGCGCAGGAAGCGCAGGTAGTCCGGCGCCGTCGAATACAGCGCATGGCCCATGCCGTAGAACTCGGGCTTGGGCGGCGGCGCGATGTCGAAGTCGGCGAACTCGCCATCGGCCCCACGGATCTTCACGCCCGCGAGCCGGCTGCCCCAGGCCGGGTCCGGCTCGAAGCGCGTGTCGCGCATGCCCAGCGGCTCCAGGATCTCCTCGCGAACGAACTGGTCGACCGGCCGGCCATCCACCTTCTCGACCACCTGGCCCAACCAGTCGATGCCGATGCCGTAGTCCCATTGCGTGCCGGGGTCGAACTGCAGCGGATATTTCAGCGACTGCCTGAGGCCCGACAGGATCGACGGAAACTGCGTCGCCTCCATGTACTTCGCGACATTGGCATTCCAGAACTCGTAGGCCAGCCCCGACGTGTGCGTGGCCAGGTGGCGCACCGTGGCCTGGGTCCTGGGTGCACGAAACACCGGGCCGTCCGGGCCCACCGATTCGAGCACCTTCATCTCGGCGAACTCCGGCAGGATGCTCTCGACCGTGGCGTCCGGGCCGAGCTTGCCGCGGTCCATCAGGATCATGGCGGCGGTGCTGCCCACGGCCTTGGTCATCGAGAAGATCCGGAACACCGTGTCGATGGTCGCGGGATGGCCCGGGCTGGCGTCGCCGGCGGCGCCGCTCCACAACACGCCGTCGCTGTTGCCCAGCGTCGCGACCACGAAGGGCAGGTCCTTGCGCGACACGGCATCCTGGAGGACGCGATCAAACTCATTCATGCTTTGTCTCCTGTTGTTGGGATGCGAACTTTGCGCCTCTTTTCCACGCCTTGACAAGCGTTGTCGGATGCGCCGATGGATAGGGCCTGCCTTCCCGACGGGATCTTGATCGGACGCATGAACGTGCCGGCGAAGCCCGTGGACAATACGCGCACCCAATTCCCGATCCACGCCTGTTCAACGTACCCTGAGGCCCACAATGACCGCCGGAAAATCCCGCATCATCTACACGCTCACCGACGAGGCGCCGCTGCTGGCGACCGCATCCTTTCTTCCCGTGATCCAGACCTTCGCGGCGCCCGCGGGCATCGATGTCGTCACCAGCGACGTCTCCGTCGCGGCCCGCGTGCTGGCCGAGTTTCCCGAGCGCCTGACCGAGGCCCAGCGCGTGCCCGACAACCTCGGCGAACTCGGGCGCCTGACCCAGTTCCCCGACACCAACATCATCAAGCTGCCCAACATCAGCGCGTCGGTGCCGCAACTCGTGGCCACCATCCGGGAACTGCAGGCCAAGGGCTACGACCTGCCGGACTTCCCGGAAGACCCGAAGACCGACGAAGACAAGGCCGTCGCCGCGAAATACGCCAAGGCCCTGGGCAGCGCCGTGAACCCGGTCCTGCGCGAAGGCAATTCCGACCGCCGCGCGCCGGCCGCCGTCAAGAACAACGTCCGCAAGAAGCCGCATGCGATGAGCAAGTGGAGCCCGGCCTCGCGCACGCACGTCTCGCACATGCACGACGGCGACTTCTATCACGGTGAGAAGTCGATGACGCTCGACAAGGCGCGCGACGTGAAGATGGACCTGGTCACGGCAAGCGGGAAGACCATCCTGCTGAAGAAGAAGGTCGCGCTGCTGGACGGCGAAGTCATCGACAGCATGTTCATGAGCAAGAAGGCGCTCGTGAAGTTCTACGAGGACGAGATGGAGGACGCGCGCGAGACCGGCGTCATGTTCTCGCTGCACGTGAAGGCGACCATGATGAAGGTGTCGCACCCGATCGTGTTCGGCCACGCGGTCAAGGTGTTCTACAAGGACGCCTTCGCCAAGCACGGCAAGCTGTTCGAGGAACTCGGCGTCAACGTCAACAACGGCGTGAGCAGCGTCTACGAGAAGATCGAGAAGCTGCCCACCTCGCAGCGCGAGCAGATCATCAAGGACATGCACGCCTGCCACGAGCACCGGCCCGAGCTGGCGATGGTCGACTCGGCCAAGGGCATCACCAACCTGCACGCGCCCAACGACGTGATCGTCGATGCGTCGATGCCCGCCATGATCCGCCAGGGCGGCAAGATGTGGGGCCCGGACGGCCGTCCGAAGGACACCAAGGCCGTGATGCCCGAGAGCACCTTCGCCCGCATCTACCAGGAGATGATCAACTTCTGCAAGACCAACGGCGCCTTCGATCCGGTGACCATGGGCACCGTGCCCAACGTCGGCCTGATGGCGCAGAAGGCCGAGGAATACGGCTCGCACGACAAGACCTTCGAGATTCCCGAGCCCGGCGTGGCCCGCATCGTGGACATCGACACCGGCGAAGTGCTGCTGGAGCAGAAGGTCGAGGAAGGCGACATCTGGCGCATGTGCCAGACCAAGGATGCGCCGATCCGCGACTGGGTCAAGCTGGCCGTGAACCGCGCGCGCCTGTCGGGCATGCCGGCCGTGTTCTGGCTCGACGAATACCGCCCGCACGAGATGGAACTCATCAAGAAGGTCAAGACCTACCTGAAGGACTACGACACCAAGGGCCTGGACATCCAGATCATGTCGCAGGTGCGCGCGATGCGCTACACGCTGGAGCGCGTGATCCGCGGCAAGGACACCATCTCGGTCACCGGCAACATCCTGCGCGACTACCTGACCGACCTGTTCCCGATCATGGAACTGGGCACCAGCGCCAAGATGCTCTCGATCGTGCCGCTCATGGCTGGCGGCGCGATGTTCGAGACCGGGGCAGGCGGTTCGGCGCCGAAGCACGTGCAGCAACTGGTCGAGGAAAACCACCTGCGCTGGGATTCGCTGGGCGAGTTCCTCGCGCTGGCGGTCTCGCTGGAAGACCTTGGCCAGAAGACCGGCAATGCCAAGTCGCTGATCCTGGCCAAGACGCTGGATGCCGCCACCGGCATGCTGCTCGACAACGGCAAGGGCCCGTCGACGCGCGTCGGCGAACTCGACAACCGCGGCAGTCACTTCTACCTGGCGATGTACTGGGCGCAAGCGCTGGCCGCGCAGACCGAGGACAAGGAACTGCAGGCCCACTTCGCGCCGCTGGCCAGGGCATTGGCGGAAAACGAGAACAAGATCGTCGGCGAACTGAAGGACGTGCAGGGCAAGCCCGCGGATATCGGCGGCTACTTCAAGCCGGACATGGCGAAGCTGGCGGCGGTGATGCGGCCGAGCCCGACGTTCAATGCGGCGTTGGAGACGGTGGGGGCGTAGCGCCTGTGCGCGGCCCGCGCTTCAGCGTTTGGCCGCGCTCCGCGACTTCACAACGCCAACTTGATGATGGTGAAGTCGTCCTCCAACGCCCCTGGCCCATGCGCCTCCCGCGCAAAGTCCAGCAGCCCGTCCAGTTCCGACTTCCCGTTGCTGACCGACCGCGTGAGGATCTCGGTGAATTCGGAGAACGCGAGCATCGACCCATCCGGCCGCGTGATCTCGTAGGCGCCGTCGCTGAAGACGAACAGGCGGGCAGGGGACTGCAATACGCATTGCTGTTCCGTGAAGCGCGCAGCCGGTGAGATGCCGATGCAGGCACCTGAAGCCTGCAAAGGCCGGGCTTCCCCTGTCGCATCGCCAGACCCGCTCACTGCGATGGCCGGGGGATGGCCTGCGGAGCCGTAGCGCAGCGCACCCGTTGCGCGGTGATAGACGCCGTACCAGACGGTGCTGAACAACTCGCCGTGCCGCTCCATCTGATAGGCCTGGTTGAGCGCGGTGAGCACGGCAGCCGGGCTGCGGAAGTCGGTCTTCTGCAGCGCCTCGGAGCGCAGCGTGTCTGCGACCGCGACCGACAGCAGGGCAGAGCCCACGCCATGGCCGCAGACGTCGATGAGGTAGATCGCCAGGTGCTCGCTGTCCACCCAGTGATAGCCGAACGAGTCGCCGCCCAGTTCGGTCGAAGGCACGAAGCGCCAGTCGACCGTGAAGGGTTCCGACAGCGGGTCAGGCAGCACGGCGCGGACATAGCGCTCTGCGTCGCGCAGTTCCAGTTGCAGGCGGTCGTGGGTGAGCTGCAAGGCTTCGCGGGACGCGGCCAGGTCGGTGTGGGCGCGCGTCAGTTCCTGGTTTGCCGCTTCGAGCTGTGCGATGAGCCTCGCCTCGCGCTGGCTCAGCAAGGTCATGTCGTAGGCCTTCTGCTGAACCAATCGCGTCTCTTCCCACTCGGCCGTCACGTCGAGCAGCAGCACCCAGACGGTGCCGTCGCCGTCGTCCGCGAAGAAGTGGATGTCGGCCACGCGTCCGCTGGGCATGGCCATGGAGCGGATCAGGAAGGGTGTCTCCACCAGCGGCAGCATGCCTTCGAGCAAAGGGATCTGGTCGCCCGCGGGTACGCCGAATTCGAGGTCCGACAGCCCGTAGTGCTCCAGGTGGCCGCCGGCCTGCACGAGGTTCTGCGTGTCGTCGACGACCAGGTGCGCGAGCATGCGCTGCGCATCGATCAGCAGCAACAACGAGTCGGAGATCCGCGCGGGGAGGTCCAGCATGGGGGCTACTTCGCCAGGCGTGTCGCCAATTCCTCGAACGCCGCCTCGACGCTGTCGCCGGTCTTGGCGCTGGTGCGCCTGAAGGTCCAGCCTGCCGCCTCCAGTTGCTCGACCCGCTCCGGCGCGAGGGCCCAGTCCTCCACCAGGTCGGCCTTGTTGAGCAGGGCGAGGAAGGGCACCGCGCCGATCTCGGCAGTGATGCGCGACTGGATCGACGCGGCGGTGTCCAGCGTCTCAGGCCGCGTGCCGTCGATCACCAGCAGGTAGCCGGCGGCGCCGCGCAGGTAGCTCACGCGCACGGCCGCGACCGCGTCCTCGCCGGCGATGTCCCAGAGGATCAAGGCCATCTGCTCGGAGCCAACCGTCATCACCTTCTTGTCGATCTTCACGCCGACGGTGGTGAGGTAGGCATCCGAGAAGATGGTGTCGACGTAGCGGCGCACGAGGCTGGTCTTGCCCACGCCGAAAGCGCCCAGGAGGCAGATTTTTTTCTGAAGCATCGGGACTCGTTTATTCCTATTCGCCAGTGCTGACGACGAAAGACACACGCCGGTTCATCGACAACTCGTCCACGCTGGCGCCGGGCTTCAATGGCTCCAGCGGACCGGCGCCACGGACGGCGAGCATGAGCGGATCGACACCGCGGGCCCGCAGCATGGAGCGCACGACTTCGGCGCGGCCCAGGCTGAGGGCAAGATTGGAGTTTTCCTTGCCGGTGGCGTCGGCGTGGCCGACGATGGTCACCTTCACCGGGAAGCCGTGGGTGCGCGACACCTGGATCAGGTCGCGCATTTCCGCGGCGGCGCCGTCGAGCGTCTCCTCCTGGCTGGCCGAGGGGCGCGCCACGTTGTTCTCGAAGTGGATGAGCCGCGCCTCGATGGCGTCGTGCAGGCGCAGGTAGTCCGGGTCCTGGACGTCCTGGAGCGCGCTCAGGTCGATCTTTGGCGCGCCGGCGGGCAGTGTGAGCAGGAAGGCGCGCGCCTTGTCCATCCAGTATTGGGGCGCCGTGCCGCTGGCGCGCACGCCGCTGGCATCCTGCGTCAGCGTGACCGTGGCCGGCGGGTTCAGGGTCGCCTGCATGCGCTTGAGGATGATGGCCGGATGCAGCGCCTGGTAGGGCTCCCAGCGGCCGATGACGCGGGTCGGGTCCAGCTTGGTCTTCGCGAGCAGGTCTTCCGGCTGTGCCGCGAGTGGGTCGCGCAGGCCGGACACCAGCCACTTGCCGCCGCGGCGGTCGGCATTCGTCACGACGATGCCGGGTTGTGCCTGCAGCGACTCGACGTAGCTGTCCACGCGCCGGCTTTCGATGACGCGCAGCGTGAGCCAGTAGCCCAGCGCGATCAGCAGCGCCAACGGAATGATCCAGAGCAGCGGCGAGAACTTCTTGTGATGCTCGGCGTCCTGCGAGATGAGGCAGGGCCGCAGCCGTTCCCCCGCCGCTTCGAGGCCTTCGGTGTCGCCTTCGAATTCCTCCAGCGGCGCGCGCCATTCCTCGTGCACCGCGGCCAGCGATTCGCGCAGGCGAATCCGCAACGAAGGCGGTGGATTGCCGTGCACCACCGCGGCCAGGAAGGCCGATGGTCCTTCTTCGATCCACAACAGCAGATCGCCCAGGCGCAGGGTGTCGATGCCACCGCTGTTGGTGCCGCCGCTGGCCGATTCGTCGAACGAGTCGCGCACGAAATCCTGGATGGCGGAGAGCATCGCCGACACCAGTTGCGGGTCCTGCGTCGTCGCATCGTCGCGGGACACATGCGAGATCAGCAGGCCCGTCTTGCGATGGATCATGAAGATGTGGTCGACCCGGTACACCGCCGTGTGCTTGAGCACCACGTCACCGAAAGTCGTGCCGCTGCGCATGGCCTCGATGCGCCACGTGAGCCCGCGCCACGACAGGCTGTACTTGAGCGCCTGGTTGAGCGATTGCAGCGAGCCGTCGAGGGTCTCGGCGATGGCCTTCCGGATGGCCGGCCCCATCACCGGGTACAGGATGTCGACCATGGTGCGCGGGTTCTTGCGGATCGACGCCTGGGTTGCGCGCTCGACCGTGGGTGCAATGACCTGGCCGAGGTGGTCGCTGCGCGAGGCCGCCAGCGTGAAGGCGGCCGGCAACACCGAGCCCACCGCATCGGCAAACTCGCGCGGATCGTCGAACTTCTGCTGCAGCCGTGCCAGCGCCGCCTTCTCGCGCTCCATCAGGACGTCGCGCAGCGCATCCATGCGCGGATCGTCCTCCAGCCGCGCTGGCGGAAGCTCGATCGCGATGTCCGGATTGACGCAACGCGCCAATTCCAGCAACAGCCCGGCGAGGCGGCGGCTCTGGTCCTGCTCGGCCTCGCTGCGGTACGCGCTCGTCGCGGCAAGCGACAGGCGTGCGTTCACGGCGTGGCCGCCCCTGCGTCCGACCGCATGGGCCACATCGACTCAAGCGGCGGACGCGCGGTGTCGATCAACCGCCGCCGTTGGCGCCCTTCGGCGTCACGTCCTGGTTCAGGCATTTGGCAATCTCGACGAACAGCCCGGCGAGCAGGTTGCGATCGGTCTTGACGTTGCTGAGCTCGGAGAACATGCGCTCCATGGTGGCGCGGGAGTCGTCCTGGCGCTTGCGCATCTCGTCGCGCAGGCCCTGCACTTCATGACCCAGGCGGTCGGTGAAGTCGCGCTCGTGGCGCGCAAGCTGGTCGGACAGCTGGGCCAGGCGCTTTTCCAGTGCCTGGGTGTGGTCGCGCAGGCTGCGTTCCAGCTCCTTGTCGGCATCGGCACGCAAGTCCTTTTCCTCGCGGAACTGGCCAGCGACCGATTCGAGCTGCTTCTTGATCGTGGATTCCAGATTGCTCAGGCTGCGCGACGACTCCGCTTCCATGTCGCGAAGCCGCAGTTGAAAGCGCTCTTCCATGATGGAGAAGCGCTTGTCGTAGTCCTGCATCTGGTTGCCGAACAGCAGCTCGCGCATCTTGTCGACGCCGGATGTCTCGCTGCCGTTGCCATTGGTCTGGCCGCCCATCGCTGCCTGCGCCGCCATGGCGGTCTGCACGTCGATGGTCGGTATTGGTTTGCCTGCTTGTGCCATTGGGAAACTCCTGGGGTGGTTGACTGGTTACGCCGGAGACGCCGGCGCCGCGATGCAAAGGCAAATGGCGTGGTCGGGGGCTTGTCAGGGCGGCGCCGTCGGCCGGAACAGGAGCGTCAGGCAATTGCGGCCGTCTTCGTAGCGGTACTGCACACCGTCGGAAAAACGTCGAACGATGGGGATGCCCCAGCCGCCGATCCGTGCGTCCTGCAGGCTGGTGGCGTGCGTCGGGGCAACGACCTGCCGCGGATCGAACTTGTGGCCTTCATCCTCGACTTCCAGCGCGATTTCGTCGCCCTGCCAGCCCAGGCGCAGGAGGATGCGTTGCGCGCCATCGCCGCAGGCATGGGTCATGATGTTCGTGACGACCTCGGTCGAGCAGAGATCGAGGTTGTGCGCAATCTTTTCCGGCAGGTGCTGGCGCTCGGCCCAGTCGTGCACCCAGGCGTTCACCCGCGGGAGTTCGCGCAGCTCGCTGTCGACGATCAGGGAAGCCTCCGGCTCCCCGCCGTTCGATGACATCAACGGCTTTCGGAGGAGGCCATCAGCGCACTGAAGGCGGAATCGACATCGGGATAGACCGGGATGATCGTGTCGATGCCTGCCATCTTGAGCACCTCCGCCACAAGGGGTTGCGGGCTGGCGAGGACCATGCCGCCGCCGCGCGAGGACTGGGCCCGCGCATTGATCACCAGCGTGCGGATACCGATGGACGCCAGGAAAGACACCTCGGACATGTCCACCACGGCAAGAAGCTTGCGGGACCCGACCATCGCCTTGAAGCGGTTGTCGATGTCGTGCCCGCCGATACTGTCCATGCGCCCAACCAGGCTGATCTTCTCGATGCCATCAGCCAGTTGTTCCCGTCTCAGGTCCATACGATCTCCGCAGAGGATGTCGATGTCGAACGTTGAGCCAGCAGGAGCCTCCGACACAAGAATCGCCTGATCCGTCGGTCTTCTTGTACAGAATAAAAACCGGGATTTGTGCGTCTTGCGATCAACAAGCAGGATCGTCGTCAAGCATACGCGCAAAGTATTACTACGTCGATAACTTGGTATCGTTAAAACTCGCGATGGGGGCAACTGAATCGGTGCCGGATGCTCAGCTTGTCTGGTGGGCGGACGCGATGCGGGCCTGCCACGGAATCAGCAGGGGAACCAGCAACTCGATGACCGCGACCAGCACCACTGCCGTCGCGGGTCTGCCAGTCACGTGCCACGCGGCGAGCCGGCCGAGGCCGCCCAGGAAGACGGCCATGCTCACGATCCTGAACAGGGCGGTCTGACGCTCGATTTGCGGGACGATCCACCAGATGATGATGGCCAGGCCCACATCCCAGCCGGACATGAAGCGGAACTGGCTGTCGAGATTCGGCGATGCGGCTGCGGCGGGAATGTAGAACTCGACACCGAAGAGCAAGCCGAGCGTGCCGACCGCGAGCGGCAACAGGCTCAGCAGCAGGACGATCGACTGAAGGGCGCGCTTCATGGGACACCTCCTCGGACAAGTCGGCGCATGGCGCGCCAGGCAGCTATTGCTACAGGCTGTACGTCACCAGCCGGAACTCCGGATCTTCGGCGAACATCTTCACGGTGAAGCCAATGTGCCGCATGAGCTTCAGCATGTCGTGGTTGTTGGTCAGCACCAGCCCGTCCATTTCGGACAGGCCCTTGTCCCGGGCCACGTCCATGATCCCCTCCATGAGCCGCGAGCCCAGGCCCTTGCGCTTGTAGGCGTCGGCGATCACCAGCGAGAACTCGCAGCTGATCTTGTCCGGATTGATGGCGTAGCGCGACACGCCGACGATGTACTCCATCTCCTTGACGGTACCGTCGTCGGAAAGGACACGCTCCTGGACGACCGCGACCAGCGCCATGTCCCGGTCATAGTCGATCAGCGTGAAGCGCGACAGCATCGTGGCCGGCAGCTCGTGGAACTGCGAGACGAAGCGGAACCAGCGGCTCTCCGGCGAGAGTTCCCGCACGAAGTTCTGCAGCATGTCCGCATCGTCCGGGTGCACTGGTCGGATCGTGCAGGTGCCGCCGCCGCCCATGACGAACTCGCGCTGGTAGCGCGCGGGGTAGGGCAGGATCGCCAGGTGCTGGTAGCCGCGGGCATAGCCGCTGAGCGCCTGCGGCGTGCTGCCAACGACGATGCGCGCATCGACCGCGATGGCGCCGGCCTCGTCCACGATGATGGGGTTGATGTCCATCTCCCGCAGCTCGGGCAGTTCGCAGACCATCTCCGACACGCGCAGCAGCACATGCTCCAGCGCCTCCATGTCGACCGGCGGGGCGCCGCGCCATTCGCGCAGGGTCTCCGCCACGCGGGAGCGTTCGATCAGGCGGCGTGCGAGAAACTGGTTGAGCGGCGGCAGTTCCATGGCGCGGTCGTTCAGCAACTCGATCATGGTGCCGCCGGCGCCGAACACGATCACCGGGCCGAACGGGTCGTCGGTGACCAGCCCCACATAGATCTCCCGGCCGCGCCGCGCCGACGCCATCTTCTGGACGGTCACGCCATGGATGCGCGCCGCCGGCGCCAGGCGCTTCACGCGTTCCATCAGTTCATTGAACATGTCGCGCGCACCGGCGCCGTTCAGGATGTTGAGCGCCACGCCCTCGACGTCGGTCTTGTGGCTGATGTCGGGCGAGTCGATCTTGAGCGCCACCGGAAAGCCGATCTGCGTCGCCAGCATCATGGCCTCGTTGGCGGTGCGAGCCAGCACGGTGCGGGTGATCGGGATGTGAAAGGACGAAAGCAGCGTCTTCGACTCCATCTCGGTCAGCACGGTGCGGCGCTCGGACAGCACGCTGTCGATCAGCAGGCGGGCGCCCTCGATGTCGGGCTTGGCCAGCGGCGACAGCGGCGGCGGCGTCTGCTGCAGCAGCAACTGGTTCTGATAGAAGGATGCGATGTTGCCGAAGGCGCCGACGGCCGCTTCCGGCGTGCGGAAAGTCGGGATGAGCGCATCGGACAGCACCTTGCGCGCATTGCCGACGGTGGCGTCGCCCATCCAGCATGCCAGCAAAGGCTTGCGCATCGGGCGCGGGAATTCGGTCAACGTGTGCGCGACGGCTGCTGCGTCGGCGCCGGCCTTGGGCGAATAGATGGCCAGCACGCCATCGACCTGCTTGTCGGCCGCGGCGGCGGTGATGGCGGCGTGGTAGTGCGTGGCGTCGGCTTCTTCGGACAGGTCGATCAGGTCGGTCAGCGTGGCATGGGGTGGCAGCTGCGGCCTCAACTTGTCGATCGACTCGGCAGAGAGCTTGCCCAGCTCCAGGCCGATCTCGTTGACCCAGTCCGCCGCAAGCACGCCCGGACCGCCGCCGTTGGTGACGATGGCCAGCCGCTGACCCACCGGCCGATAGCGCGACGCCAGGCACTTGGCCGCCGAGAACAACTCGACGAACGAGCGCACCCGGACCGCCCCGGCCCGCCGCAATGCCGCGTCGAACACGTCGTCGCTGCCGACGGTTGCTGCGCTGTGCGTGTGCGCGGCCTCGTTGCCCGCGGGCTTGCGTCCGGCCTTGAGCACCACGACCGGCTTGGCATGCGAGGCCGAGCGGAGTGCACTGATGAAGGGACGGGCCTCCGAGATGCCTTCGAGGTACACGACGATGCTGTGCGTCGCGCTGTCGTCGGCCAGGAAGTCCAGCACGTCCGCGATGTCGAGCGCGGTATGGGGGCCGAGCGAGACCACGCTGGAGAAGCCCACCGCGTTCTGGCGCGCCCAGTCCAGCATGGCGGCTGTCAACGCGCCGGATTGCGAGACCAGCGCCAACGGGCCGGTCGCTGCGAGCGGGCCGACCGTGCTGGCGTTGAGGCGCAACGCAGGCCGCTGGTGGCCCAGCGAATTTGGCCCCAGCAGGTGGATGCCCTCGCGGCTTGCGACCCTTCGCAAATCGGCTGCTTCGTCAGGGCCGATGCCGGACGAGATGACCAGTGCGGAACGGCAACTCAGGCGGCCGGCAATGCCCAGTGCCGCCGGAATGTCCCGGCTCGGCAGGGCGATGATCGCCAGGTCCGCGCGCGCCTGTACCAGGTCGCCCAGCGTTCCGCTGGTGTGCACGTCCAGGTATTCCAGGGTTCCTTCGAAGCCGCCGGCTTCCAGCGCACGGCGAATCGCGGTCGAATGCCAGTGGTCGTCTTCCGCCTGCCGGATCGCCCCGGCGAACACCACGACCGATTCGGGAGCGAACAATGGTGTGAGGTAGTGCTTTTGCATGAGTGCGGGGCGCCAGTTCTTCGTCCGGGGGAAAGCGAGCATATACCGAGCCCCGGGGACCGTTTTCGACTCGCTGCATCAAGCGGCCGGTACGCGCAGAATCCTGCTGCGGCCCCAGGTGCGCTTGCGGCACTGCAGGGTCCGATCGAAGTCACCCCCATAAAAAGGAACCCACGATGAGACAAGACCGACGAACCTTCCTCATGGTGCTCGCGGCTTCGGGCGCGAGCCTGAGCGCCACCACGGCCTCAGCGCAGGCGCCTGTCGACGAGAAGGATCCCACCGCCGTGGCCCTCGGCTATGTGTCCGACACCACCAAGGCCGACGGCAAGAAGTACCCCAAGCATGACAACGCGCAGCATTGCGACGGGTGCACGCTGTGGATGGCCAAACCGGGCGAGACGGTTGGCGATTGCGCGTTGTTCGCCGGCAAGAAGGTGCAGGCCAAGGGCTGGTGCAGCGCCTGGTCGAAGAAGGCTTGAATCTTTCCGCTGCGGACGCCGATCTCGGGCCTGCGGCGTTGGCTCCGGCATGACAAGCGCTTCGCGCAGTTGTCAGCCTCGCCGCAACTTCGTTGTCGCCGTACTGGAGTACGGCTGCGTTCCGCGAACCGGCCTCCTGGCTGGCGCCCTCGCTACGAAATCTTCACGCCTTTTTCAGGCCGTGCTGTAGCGCGAGGCGGGTGCGAGTTGCGCCGCGACCGAGGCGGGTACGCTGATGCTCATGTCGAGCAGCATCTGCGCCATGCCCTTGCCCAGTGGGTCCAGGCGCATCGACGACGGGCCGCCGCCGTCGAGCGCGTCATGCAGCAGCAGGTTCATCGATGCCGTCCCGGGCAGGTGGAAGCGCTCGACCTTGCCGTGCACCATGTGGGCGAAGTAGCTGCCGACCGCGGACTCGCTGACGCGATCCCACAGCAGCGGCAGCCACTCGGGCTTGCGCGCGACGATGCCGATATTCGAGAGGTTGCCCTTGTCGCCGCTGCGCGCCCAGGCCAGGTCGATCAGCCGCACCTCGCGCATCGGCTCGCCGGCCTCGTCCTTCCATTCGGCCGGTGTCGTGGCGTCGGTTGCGGCGCCATCGCCCGTGCCGCTGGCCATCGCCACCGGATGACGCACCTCGTCCATGACGAAGGACACCGGCACCGTCTGCTTGTCGAGCGTGAAAGAGAAGGGCTTGATCAGTGGCGACACCGCGGGCCTGCCGCCGCCGGGGCCGGTGGTGCCGGGCGACCACGAAGTGCCCGCCGGCGAAATCTCGCGCGCGAACATTGCCAGCGCGGCCTTCTGCGGATGGTTCACGATCACGCGCATCATGACTTCGCGCGCCTGGCGCGTGCGCGCATGCGGGCCGTAGAGCGTCTCGGCGCCGAGGACCTCGATGTGCGTCGAGGTGAAAGGCGGCATGCCGAGCTGGCGCAGGATGTTGCTGGTGCGCTCGATGATCGCCTCGGCGGTCCGGCGCGCTTTCTTCTCCGCGTCGATGCCGATGATGACCATGCTGCCGGCGCAACGGAATCCGTCCAGCTGCGTGGCCGACACCTTGTAGGAGGGTGTGGGTGCGCGACCCTTGGCCGGTCCCACGCGCACGCGGTTGTCGCCTTGCTGCTCGATGACCACGTCGCGGAAGTCGCAGCTCACGTCGGGCAGCAGGTAGGCGCCGGGGTCGCCGATCTCGTAGAGCATCTGCTCGACGATGTTGGCGCGGATCACCTTGCCGCCGCTGGGCTCGGGCTTGGTCACGATGAAGCTGCCGTCGGCATGGCACTCGATGACGGGATAGCCCATGTTGGCCCAGTCGGGGATGTCTTCCCAATCGGTGTGCAGGCCGCCGGTGGCCTGGCAGCCGCATTCGATGATGTGGCCGGCGAGGCTGCCGGAGGCGAGCTGGTCGTACTGGTCCGGACCCCAGCCGAACTCGTGCATCAAGGCGCCGAGCGTGACGGCGCTGTCGACGCAGCGGCCGGTGATGACGACCTCTGCGCCGGCCGCGAGCGCCGCCGCAATGGGCGTGGCGCCGAGGTAGGCGTTGGCGCTCAGCACCTTCTCGGGCAGTGACTCCCCGGTGAACATGTCCCTGGCGCCGTTGGCGCGCAATTCAGGCATGCGGGCGGATACGTCGTCGCCTTCGACCACCGCGATCCTGAGCGAAATGCCTTCCGCCGCCGCCAGCGCCCGCAGCGCCTCCGCGCAGGCGTGGGGGTTGATGCCGCCGGCATTGCTGATGACCTTGATGCCCTGGCGCTTGACCTCGGCCAGCACGGACTTCATCGCGATGTCGACGAAATCGGTGGCGTAGCCCATCTCCGGCTTCTTGGCGCGTGCGGCGGCAAGGATGGCCATGGTGGTCTCGGCCAGGTAGTCGAACACCAGGTAGTCGAGCCGGCCCAGCTTCACGAGTTGCGGGGCGGCGACCATGCTGTCGCCCCAGAAGCCGGAGGCGCCGCCGATGCGCACGACCTTGGATGGGGACGGGTCTTGAGTGGAAGAGTGGGTGGCCATGGGATTGTCTCGTCGATGGGTGGTACTGCGCCGCAGCTTAGCCAGCCCCGCAGGCCACGGCTTGCGCCAACTCGCTGGCCGGCGGGCTGGCAGTAGCCACTGGGCACAAGACGCCCCCGGACGGTGGGACTAGCCTCGCTCGAACCCAGGAGATGATGACCATGGAGTTTCTTGACACGCCGCCGCTGCCGTTCTATTTCACGCCCGAGCACGAGCAGTTTCGTTCCAGCCTGCGCGATTTCGTCTCACGCGAGATCCGTCCCTTCGTCAACGAATGGGACGAGGCCGAGACCTTCCCGCGCTCGCTTTACGCCCGTGCGGCCGATGTCGGAGTGCTCGGCCTGGGTTATCCGGAGGAATACGGCGGGACGCCGGCCGACACCTTCTATTCGCTGATCCTCGCCGAGGAATTTGCGCGCGCCGGCTGCGGCGGCATGCAGGCCTCGCTGCTGTCGCACAGCATCGGGCTGCCGCCCATCCTCAAGGCCGGCAGCGAGGCCATCAAGCAGCGCGTCATTCCGCCTGTGCTGCGCGGGGAGAAGATCGCGGCGCTCGCCGTGACCGAGCCCTCCGGCGGCTCGGATGTCGCCAACCTGCGGACCACCGCGGTGCGCGATGGCGACCACTACGTGCTGAATGGCGAGAAGACTTTCATCACCTCGGGCATCCGCGCCGACTACCTGACGGTCGCGGTGCGTACCAACCCGGCGGCCAAGGGCGCCAGCGGCATCTCGGCGTTGCTGGTCGAAGGAGACACGCCCGGCCTCACGCGCACGCCGCTCAAGAAGATGGGCTGGTGGAGTTCCGACACTGCGCACCTGCGCTTCGACAACTGCCGCGTGCCCGTTGCCAACCTGATCGGCGAGGAGAACAAGGGCTTCAAGACATTCATGCAGAACTTCAACAACGAGCGACTGATGATGTCGGCGCTGGCGTACGGCTATGCCGAGGTCTGCCTGGAAGAGGCGGTCGACTGGGCGCGGCAACGCACGATCGCCGGCAGTCCCTTGTCGGAGCGACAGGTGGTGCGGCACAAGCTGATGGACATGACGCTGCGCATCGACGCGGCCCGCGCGCTGGTCTACGACCTGTCCTACCGCATCGAGCACAAGCTTGCCGACCCGGCGCAGTTGGTGGCCCGCGTGTGCCTGGCCAAGGTACTGGCCACGCAGGCCATGCAGTTCTGCGCCGACCACGCCGTGCAGTTGCTCGGCGGCATGGGCTTCATGCGGGGGACGCGGACAGAACGCATCTACCGGGAGGTGAAGGTGATGATGATCGGCGGCGGGTCCGAGGAGGTGATGAAGGATCTGGCCGCGCGGCAGTTTGGCGTTTGAGTCAAAGTAAATCGCTTAAACGAAATCATTGGCCCGCAGGTAACTTGATGCAAGCAACTCGCATGTATCAAGTTCCAGCGAGGATGAAGCCATTGAGTCCATCGCACATTTGAATGACTTTGGTATTCGGCGGGCGACTTGAGAAAGCGAGACGATTGCCAGCGCGCCAGCGGGTGAATGCGGGCAAGCCATCGGTTGCCTGCTGCTCGGCAGGTCGTCTCTTTTTTTCAGTTGAACGTACTTAAGACCTTGGCAACCGTTGCGCCCTTGCTCAATGGCAGTGAGGCGGCCTTGTTCTTATGACTTCAATTTTCGGAGCAACGGCAGAAATCGAAAACTGGCGCGATTCAGCAGTTACAGGGTCTGTGAACCTCGCGCACAGCAGGCAACAAAACTCGCACAATTGCACCCGATTAACGAGCGTTTGCATGAGGCTGTCATATCTTGAAAATCCGCGACCGGTATTCGGCAAGGCCGGCGACAAGCAATTTCTCGTAGCCATTTCCGGAAGTCGCGCGCAAGTGATACAGGGGAGGGCAGGCCACTTTGCACGTCCTTTGGAAAGCGTCGATCGATTGCCGAATCACGCCACACGACTCGTGCAGCAGGATCAGGATGCGCTTGCTGAAAGTTCGTCTTCGATTTTCTGACGATGGATAGTTGAATATCTGGGTAACTCAGTAACTCAGTAACTCAGTAACTCAGAACTCAGTAACTCAGAACTCAGTAACTCAGTAACTCAGTAACTCAGTAATTCAACGATTCGAACACTCGCGTCCGATTTTCGGAGTATCTAATTATTCGCTCAATTCCACGATCTCGGCCACGCATTGGGTTCCGGTGCCACCGGGTTGGCTATAGTCGACCCGGCTGACTTTTTTGTTGGCGATTTTTGCCGCGAGGAATTCCGCGTACATCACCTTGCGATCGGGTGCGATGTAAAGGTAGCCCCATTTGCAATTGGCGGTCAACGCCTCCACGAAGCCAATATAGGCTTGGTTGCCCTGGACGCCCAATTTGGCGATTGTCCTCGTGCCTTCGGTGAAGTAGGTCGTCTGTGCCATGCTGGCATTGGCGCCGCAGAGACCGATCGCAGCGAGCACGCCCGTTGCGAAGCGGCGCAGTGGAAGGGCGCTGCCGCTGTTCTTGCGTGGCGCGCCAGTGGGTTGTTCAGGAAATTTCATGACAATCGCGTTTTCTTGATTTGAGTTGGAATGGCTTGATTTGATTGGTTCTTGAGCGACTCAGTCGTCCAGCAGCGTGATGAGGACCGGAACGATATTGACGGGCACGCCATAGTATTTCTGGACCATTGCAATATCGGTTGTGCTTAGTTTGCCTTCGCCCATCCATTCGGGATTGCAATAGTTCATTACGGAACTCAGGTCCCATGCTCCGATCATCGCGTCCCCGGTCGGATCGTTTCTGGGGGCTCGGCAATCATCCCAGACATCCTGCGAGATTGCGGCGCCGGGGGGTGGCGTTGACGGTGTATCAGGCCGGAGTTGTTCATGAACAAAGCCCAGCGCATGGCCGAATTCGTGCACGGCAACCAGCCGGGTGCACTCATTGATTCCCAGATAACAAGGCCAGCTCTGGAATTTGAAATTGAGCCACATCGTGGGTGAAGAGGGATAGCCCTGGGTGCCGATGTATGCACGTGGGCCGGCAAAATAGTTATCCTCGACGGCGATCTTTATATCGCCGTCCGCATAGGAACCCGTGCATCGTGCCCAACTGGTAAAGCGAACCTGGGAGACGCTCGACCATGTTTGCGCGACTGCTCGCTGAACCACGAGTCTTTGTTCCTCGCTGCTCGCAAAATCCGCGACTTCCATGACCCAGCAGACCTTGATCGTCTTGGTTGGCCAAATGGAGGTTGCCTTGGCATAACCCTCCAATCGGGCATTGCGGTTTGGCGTTGAATTTCCTGCTTCGGCCTGTGTGACCGCGGGCGATGCAGCATTGCTCGAAGCTGCCGTGGCGGATGTGGACGCCAAACCGCTGTCTTCGGAGCCCCCGCAACCACTTGCCAACAATATTGCAACAATTGCAAAAAAGCGTGTAAAAAACATTGACATGTTCATTTTAATTGTGCGTCTCCCCTTGTTACAGAATTTACCGCACGACTGTGGCTGTTGCAAGCCAGTGCGCGAACTTTTTATTGCGCAGTGATATTTCTCCTGCTGTGACTGGCAACGTTCCGAGCGACCGCCGGAAAGCACTTTTGGGGAATTGCCAAGATTGCGCGGTGCGTGTATGCGCGCTTTTAATTGAATAAATCAAATGGGAGGGACTGAGATGGACGTCCTGAATATCCGCAAAACGTGGGATGCGCTCGTCGGCTTCGCCAGGCGAGCGCCGCGCTGTGCGACAACCTGATCGTCAAACCGCGTGTCGACGGCCGCGCGATGCCGGGCCGAAGGCGCGGCAGCCTGCGCTGCGCGTCTTCAAGAATCTCGCGGAGTAAGGGAGTCGATCTGGAACGATCGGGAGTCGGGTCGTTCTTCCAGACGAAGTGACCTCGGCCGTTGTTGCGCGCGGGCGTCTGTTCGGCGTGTCCCGCATACAGGCCGCGCCCATGGCGTGAACGATCCTTGGAAAGCTCGGAAAAGTGGCTCGCGCTACCCCGGAAAAAAGCCCCGACGGCCGTCGGCGCGCGTCAGCGCGCATCAGGCACGCGCCGCGTCTTCATGAATTCCTCGAAGCTCTCGCCGCGGAAGATGGCGTAGACCTCGAGATTGGTGGTCTTCGAGACGCGCGCGAATTTCTCGAGCACGAAGAAGTTGGCGCCGTACTGGATCAGGCCCAGCCAGTCGCGCTTGCGCACGAGTTCCTTCTCGCGCTCGTTCAGGCCGGCTTCGGTCATCAGTTGCTCCGGGTCGGCCTCGAAGCGGTCGCGCCAGGGCTTGCCGATCATCTGCCAGAAGAAGCGATTGAGCTTCAGCGTGCGGTTGCTGGTGCGGATGTCGAAGATGTAGGTGCCGGGGATGTCCTCGACGCCGGCGAGTTGCGGGTTCATGCGGCCACCTTGTCGGCTTTGCTTGCGCCGGCTTTGGCCGTGGCCGTGCCATCCTCGAACAGCACGACCGTCATCGCGGTGGTGGTCGCGAGATAGTAGTTCTGGTGCAGCTTGCGCACCGTCTTGCCCATGGCGCCGCGCATCGCGAGCCACATGATCTGCTCGACGCTTTCCGCGCCGCCCAGGCGTACGAAGTCGGCATGCTTCATCCGCGTGAGTTGCTCCGGGTCGTGCTCCAGCAGCTCGAGGAACTTCATGTCCCATTCCTCGTTGTTGAAGCCGGTTCGCTCGCCATGCACCTGGTGCGAGAGGCCGCCGGTCCCGACGACGACCACGCGCAGGTCCTCCGGATACGACTCGATCGCGCGACGCACCGCCTGGCCGAGCCGCCAGCAACGGCGCGGCGTCGGCAGCGGGAACTGCAGCACGTTGATGGCGATCGGCACCACCGTGCCGGGCCAGTCGGGCTTGTGCGGCCAGAGCAGGGGCAGGGGAGAGGCGCAGCCGTGGTCGATCGGCTTGTCCTGGAAGACGGTCATGTCGAACTCGTCGTTGACCAGCGATTCGGCGATGTGGGCCTGCAGGTCGACGTTGCCCTTGATCGTGGGCAGGTCGCGCAGGCCCGCGCCTTCGTCGGCCACCTGGAACTCCTTGCCCACGCCGATCGCAAAGGTCGGGTACAGGTCGAAGAAGAGACTGGTGCAGTGGTCGTTGTAGAACATGACCAGCACGTCGGCCTTCTGTTCCTCGAGCCATTTGGCGACGGGCAGGTAGCCGTCGAACAACGGCTTCCAGGCCGGGTCCTGCTGCTTGCCCTTGTCGTAGGCGACGCCGATGGTGGGCACGTGCGAGGTGCCGATGCAGCCGATGATCTTTGCCATGTCCATGTCTCTCCTTGGATGTCGTAGCGCGCTTGCGCCGCGGCCCGGTCGTGCAGCGCGCGCAGCGTCAGTGCTAGTCGATATAGCGCAGGCCGGCCTGCTCCAGCGGGCCGCGCATGTTGTACATGTCGAGCCCGAGCACGCCGGACGCGAGCTTGGCGCGCTTGGCGGCCTCGTTGTCTTCGCGCGCCTGTGCGGCATCGGCCACCTGGCGCGCGAGGGCGGCCGGGATCACCACGACGCCATCGTCGTCGGCCAGGACCACATCGCCGGGGTTCACCGAAGCGCCGGCGCACACGACAGGGATGTTGACCGAGCCCAGCGTGGACTTGACGCAGCCCTTGGCGCTGACCGCGCGGCTCCACACCGGGAAGTCCATGGCCGTCAGTTCCTTCACGTCGCGGCAGCCGCCGTCGATTACCAGGCCACGTGCGCCGCGCGACTTGAACGAGGTGGCGAGCAGGTCGCCGAAGAAGCCGTCGGTGCTGTCGGCGGTGCAGGCTGCGATGACGATGTCGCCGGGCCTCACCTGCTCGGCGGCCACGTGCAGCATCCAGTTGTCGCCGGGCTGCAGCAGCACCGTGAGGGCCGTGCCGCACGCGTGTGCGCCGACGAAGATCGGCCGCATGTACGGCTTCAGCAGGCCAACGCGGCCCATGGCTTCATGCACGGTCGCGGAGCCGAAGCGCGACAGGTGTTCGACGGCTTCCGCATCGGCGCGCACGATGTTGCGCTTGACGATGCCCAGGTTGTTCATGCTCATGCTTGCTCCGTGGCGGGTTCGTTCGCACGCGCCTTGAGCAGCGCGTCCAGGCGAGGAAACACGCGGCGCGCATTGCCTTCATAGATCTTCTGGCGCGAGGCCGCATCCAGCGCCGACGCCGCGATGTAGCGCTTCGTGTCATCGAAGTAATGACCCGTCTCGGGATCGATGCCCCGCACCGCGCCGATCATCTCGCTCGCGAACAGGATGTTGTCGACCGGTATGACCTTCGTCAGCAGGTCGATGCCGGGCTGGTGGTACACGCAGGTGTCGAAGAAGATGTTCTTCAGCAGGTGCTCCTGCAGCGGCGGCTTCTTCATCTCCTGCGCAAGTCCGCGGAAGCGCCCCCAGTGGTAGGGCACCGCGCCGCCACCGTGCGGAATGAGAAAGCGCAGGGTCGGGAAGTCCTTGAACAGGTTCGAGGTCAGGCACTGCATGAAGGCCGTGGTGTCGGCGTTCAGGTAGTGCGCGCCGGTGGTGTGGAAGCAGGCATTGCAGCTGGTCGACACATGGATCATCGCGGGGATGTCGTGCTCGACCATCTTCTCGTAGATGGGATACCAGTGCCTGTCCGACAGCGGCGGCGAGGTCCAGTGGCCGCCCGACGGATCGGGGTTCAGGTTGATGCCGACGTTGCCGTATTCGCGCACGCACCTTTCCAGTTCGGGAATGCAGGTGGCGGCGTCGACGCCGGGCGACTGCGGCAGCATCGCGACCGGCACGAAATGCGCCGGAAAGAGTTGCGACACGCGATAGCAGAGCTCGTTGCAGATGGCGGCCCAGTTGGCCGACACATTGAAGTCGCCGATGTGATGCGCCATGAAACTGGCGCGCGGCGAAAACAGCGTGAGATCGAGCCCGCGCTCGTTCATGAGGCGCAGTTGGTTGCCTTCAATCGATTCGCGCAACTCGTCGTCGCTGATGCGCAGCGCGCTGGCCCTGGGCATCAGGGGCGGGTCGGCGATGCCCTGAATCTGGCGGTTGCGCCAGTCTTCCAGCGCCTTGGGAGCCGTGGTGTAGTGGCCGTGGCAGTCGATGATCATTTGCGTGTCTCCAGTCATGATGCAAGTGTCCGCAAAGCCGGGGCGAAACGGCTTCAGTTCTGCTTATTCTGCGTTCTGACTAATTGATTGAACAGGCTTTTCCCCAGATCGCCGACGGCGCTCGATGCTTCGACGCTGGCGTAAAACAGGGTCCCATGGCAGCAAGGAAAGCTATCGACATCCCACCCACCGTGGACGCCACGGCAGCGCGCATCAACCTGCGCCATCTGCAGGCCTTCTCCGCGGTTGCGGCGCATGGCAGCGTGACGCGCGCGGCGGAGAGCCTGTTCCGGGTGGCATCCGCCATCACGCGCGCGGTGGCCGAGCTGGAAGAGAGCCTCGGCACGCCGCTCTTCGAGCGCAAGGCCCGCGGCATGCTGCTCAACGCCTTTGGCGAGGCCGTTCGCGCGAGGGCACAACGCGTGGAGGACGAATTCGCCGCCGCGTGCCAGGAACTCGCGCCCGCGGAGCCGGTGCAGCGCGGCGCCAATGCGGCCCGGCTCGACGCCAGGACGCTCATGGCCGCGATGTTCAGCGGGCGTCGCCTGGCGGTGTTCGCGGGCTTGTCGGAGATGCAGAACATGCCCGCCACGGCCCGCGCTTTCGGCATCACCCAGCCGGCCGTCAGCACCCTGGTCGGCGAACTCGAGGCCCGCTGCGGCCGCGAACTCTTCGTGCGTTCCGCGCGCGGCGTGACGCCGACGCGCGCCGGGCTCGCGCTGGCGTTCCGCTTCAAGCGGGCGCTGGCGGAGTTGCGCAGCATCGATTCGGACATCGCGGCCATCGGCGGGGTGGTGCAGGGCAGGGTGGTCGTCGGTGCGTTGCCGCTGGGCCGGACGCTGATACTGCCCTCGGCCATCGCGGCGCTGGTCGGGCAGCATCCACGCCTGCACGTGAGCACGGTCGAGAGTCCCTACGAGGCGCTGGCGGCGCAACTGCGTAGCGGCGATGTCGACTTCATCCTGGGTGCATTGCGCCCTTCGGGACGCGAGGCGGACCTGACGCAGGAAGCGCTGTTCGACGATTGCATTTCATTGATCGCGCGCGCGGGTCATCCGCTCGCAGGGCGTGCTGCCATCGGCTTCGATGACCTGCGGCAGGCGCAATGGGTCCTGTCGCGGCTGGGCTCGCCGACGCGCGAGCTGCTGGAGCAATCGTTCCGCGAATCGGCGCAGCCTGCGCCCGTGCCGACGGTGGAAACGGGCGACCTGGCCATCCTGCGCGGCCTGCTGTTCCAGAGCGACATGGTGACCGCCATTTCCGCGCATCAACTGCACTACGAGATCGAGGCCGGCACATTGGCCGTGTTGAACCTTCCCCTTCGGAAGTCGGACCGGAAGATCGGCCTCACGCAGCGCTGCGGCGCGCTCGCCTCGCCGGGTGCGCTCGCGCTCATGGCGGAACTCAGGAAGGTGGTCGACCAGAGCCTGCCGAGCCATTGACCCGGCGCCTTTCGTTGACCAGGCGCGGCAGGCTCGGCGATTGCGCGTGCCACGAGGGCGGTGTTAGCCTCGCCGCCCCATGAGCAAAACCATCATCCATCGCGTCAGCGTGACCTTCGGCGATTGCGATCCTGCGGGGATCGTCTTCTTTCCAAACTTCTCGCGCTGGATGGATGCGGCCTCGCACAACTACTTCGTCCAGTGCGGACTGCCGCCCTGGCATTCGATGACCGAATTGCCCGGCTGCATCGGCTGCCCGTTGCTGGAGATCCACACCCGCTTCGTGACCTCGGCCACCTCCGGGGAGCAACTCGACATCGAGACCCAGGTCGAGGAATGGCGCGGCAAGGTCTTCGTCCAGCGGCACCGCGTGATGCGTGGCGACACCTTGATCTGCGAGGGCCGTGAGACGCGCGCGCTCTGCGTCAAGCTGGAAGGCGGGCGACTGAAGGCCATTCCCGTTCCCCAGTTCATTCTTGACGCCTGCGCTTGAATCCCGGGAACTGATTCGCTGCGGGAATCCACCAAGGTTTTACGACGCGCTCCGCGGCGCATACTGATGTCCGACCCGCGACGACCCCACGAACAGGCCGCGGGCGGGAGACCAGGAGAAACTCTTGCAGCGAACAAACCTCGCCGATCCCACCTATTTCCACAAGGTGGTCGATTGCCAGTATGCGTGTCCGGCGCACACGCCCGTCCCGGAATACATCCGACTGATCGCGCAGCGCCGCTACGGCGATGCCTACATGATCAACTGGGTTTCCAACGTCTTTCCCGGCATCCTCGGCCGCACGTGCGACCGGCCGTGCGAGCCCGCCTGCCGGCGCGGACGCGTCGAGCAGAGCAACGCGCAGGACCCCGAGCCGGTGGCCATCTGCCGGCTCAAGCGCGTCGCCGCCGACATGAAGGAGGACGTGCGCGGGCGCATGCCCAAGATCGCGCCGAAGAATGGCAAGCGCATTGCCTGCATCGGCGCGGGCCCGTCGTCGCTGACCGTCGCGCGCGACCTCGCGCCGCTCGGCTATGAGGTGACGGTGTTCGACGGCGACGCCAAGGCGGGCGGCTTCATCCGCACGCAGATCCCGCGCTTCCGGCTGCCCGAATCGGTGATCGACGAAGAGACGGGCTACATCCTCGACCTGGGCGTGAACTTCCGCAGCGGCGAGCGCATCGACTCGATGAAGGCGCTGATGGCGCAAGGCTGGGATGCGGTCTTCGTCGGCTGCGGCGCACCGCGCGGGCGTGACCTGGAACTGCCCGGCCGGCGAGAGGCCGCGGCCGCTATCCACATCGGCATCGACTGGCTCAGTTCCGTCTCCTTCGGCCACATCACGAAGATCGGCCAGCGCGTGATCGTGCTGGGCGGCGGCAACACGGCGATGGATTGCTGCCGCTCGGCCCGCCGCCTCGGCGGCACCGACGTGAAGGTGATCGTGCGCAGCGGCTTCGAGGAGATGAAGGCCTCGCCCTGGGAAAAGGAAGACGCGCAGCACGAGGGGATTCCGATCATCAACTTCCATGTGCCCAAGGCCTTCGTGCACGAGGGCGGCAAGCTGGTCGGCATGCGCTTCGAGATCGTGCATGCCGAGTACGACGACAAGGGCAACCGCAAGCTGGTGCCCACCGGCGAGCCCGACGCCTTCTTCGAATGCGACGAGGTGCTGGTCGCCGTCGGCCAGGAGAACTCGTTCCCGTGGATCGAGCGCGACTGCGGCATCGACTTCGACAAATGGGGACTGCCAAAGCTCGACAAGAACACTTTCCAGTCGAGCGTGACCAACGTCTTTTTCGGTGGCGATGCAGCCTTCGGTCCCAAGAACATCATCACGGCGGTCGCCCACGGCCATGAGGCTGCTGTGTCCATCGACAAGCTGCTGCATGCGGAGGCGATCTACGTGCGCCCTGCGCCGATGACCAACCTGGTGTCGCAGAAGATGGGCATCCACGAGTGGAGCTACGACAACGACACCTCGAACGACCTGCGCTACAAGGTGCCGTGGGCCAAGGCAGAGAAGGCGTTGGCCAGCATCCGCGTGGAAGTGGAACTTGGCTTCGACGCCGCCACCGCCTTCAAGGAGGCCGAACGCTGCCTCAACTGTGATGTGCAGACCGTTTTCGTCGAAAGCGCCTGCATCGAATGCGACGCCTGCGTGGACATCTGCCCGATGGACTGCATCACCTTCACCACCAACGGCGACGAAGCGGAGGTGCGGCCGCGCCTGAAGGCGCCGGCCCTGAACCTGGCGCAAGACCTGTATGTCTCCGGTGGGCTCAAGACGGGCAGGGTGATGGTCAAGGACGAGGACGTCTGCCTGCACTGCGGCCTCTGCGCCGAGCGCTGTCCGACCGGCGCCTGGGACATGCAGAAGTTCCTGCTGAAGATGACGCCGGCTGGCCCGGCATGCCGTGACGCCAAGCACGTGCCGCAAGGAGTGCCGGCATGAACGCCGCACGTTTGCGCCGCAGCGCGCAGCGCGGAGGTTTTTCAATGAACGCCGCACGGCCGCCCGAAGGCGTTCGCGCCGTCGCGCGGAGCGCGGAGGTTTTCCAATGAGCGCCACCTTGCCGCCCAAGGGCGCCCCGGAACCGATGGAGCGCGCCGCCGCACGGCCGGTCATCGCCCGGATCGAAGCGGTCAACGACTTCGTCATCAAGTTCGCCAACGTCAACGGCTCCGGCTCCGCCTCGGCCAACGAACTGTTCGCCAAGGCCATCCTGCGAATGGGCGTGCCGGTGAGCCCGCGCAACATCTTCCCCAGCAACATCCAGGGCCTGCCGACCTGGTACGAGGTGCGCGTGACCGAGCAGGGCCACCTGGGCCGGCGCGGCGGCACCGACATGATGGTCGCGATGAACCCGCAGACCTGGGATGCCGACGTGGCCGAACTGGCGCCCGGCGGCTACCTCTTCTACGACAGCACGCGCCCGCTGCCGCCCTCGAAGTTCCGCGACGACATCCACGTCATCGGCATGCCGCTGACCGAGATCTGCAATGCGGTCTACAACGATCCGCGCCAGCGCCAGCTGTTCAAGAACATCGTCTACGTCGGCGCGTTGGCCATCCTGCTGGGCATCGATCCCGCCGTGGTCGAGAAGCTGTTCGGCGAGCAATACAAGGGCAAGGAAAGGCTTCTTGCCTCCAACGTTCAGGCGCTGCACCTCGGTTGCGACTTCGCGCGCGAGAACTTGCGCGACCAGCCCGTCGGCCTGCAGGTGCGGCGGGCCGACCGCGTCGGCAACCAGATCTTCGTGGACGGCAACAGCGCCGCCGCCCTGGGTTGCGTGTACGGCGGCGCCACCGTGGCGGCCTGGTATCCGATCACGCCGTCGTCCTCGGTGGCCGAGGCCTTCCAGAAGTACTGCGGCAAGTTCCGGGTTGACGCCAGCACCGGCCAGCACCGCTTCGCCATCGTGCAGGCGGAAGACGAGATCGCCTCCATCGGCATGGTGGTCGGCGCGGGGTGGAACGGCGCCCGGGCCTTTACCGCCACCTCGGGGCCGGGGGTGTCGCTGATGACCGAGTTCATCGGGCTCGCCTACTTCGCGGAGATTCCGGTCACGCTCATCAACGTGCAGCGTGGCGGCCCCTCCACCGGCATGCCCACGCGCACGCAGCAGGCCGACATCCTCTGCTGCGCCTATGCCTCGCATGGCGACACCAAGCACGTGCTGCTGTTCCCGGAGGACCCGCACGAATGCTTCGAGCATGCGGCGGCGGCGCTGGACCTGGCCGACCGGCTGCAGACGCCCGTGTTCCTGATGACCGACCTGGACATCGGCATGAACCAGCGCCTGTGCAAGCCTTTCGAATGGGACGACAGCAAGGCCTACGACCGCGGCAAGGTCATGAGCGCCGAGGAGCTGGAGGCCGGCAAGGATTTCGGCCGCTACAAGGACGTCGACGGTGACGGCATTCCCTGGCGCACGCTGCCGGGCACGCACCCGACCAAGGGCAGCTATTTCACCCGCGGCACCACGCGCGACCCGTATGCCCGCTATTCGGAGCGCGGCCCCGACTACATCTACAACGTGGAGCGGCTGCTGAAGAAGTTCGCGACCGCCGCGGCGATGGTGCCGCAGCCCGTGCTGCTTCCGTCCAGGAAAGAGACGGACATCGGCGTGATCTATTTCGGCTCCACCAGCCCGTCGATGAACGAGGCGCTGGAGGAACTCGAAGCCGGTGGCATCCATCTCGACGCGATGCGCCTGCGCGCCTTCCCGTTCCCTGACAGCGTGCCGGAATTCCTGGCCCGGCATTCGCGTGTCTACGTGGTCGAGCAGAACCGCGATGCGCAGATGCGCAGCCTGCTCGTCAACGAGCTGGAGATCGACCCGGCCAAGCTCATCAAGGTGCTGCATTTCGACGGCACGCCCATCACGGCGCGCTTCATCGTCCAGTCCATCGGCACGCATGTCCGCGCCCACGCCACCGACCCAAGGGGTTCTGCATGACCTACATCACCAAGCCCCGGCTGCGCCATCCGACGCTGGCCACCAACAAGGTCGGCTACACGCGGCGCGACTACGAGGGCAAGATCTCCACGCTGTGCGCCGGTTGCGGCCACGACTCGATCTCGGCGGCCATCATCGAGGCCTGCTGGGAGCTGGACATCGAGCCGCATCGCGTGGCCAAGCTCAGCGGCATCGGCTGCAGTTCGAAGACACCCGACTATTTCCTCGGCGCATCGCACGGCTTCAACACGGTGCATGGCCGCATGCCCAGCGTGCTGACCGGCGCCAACCTGGCCAATCGCGACCTGCTCTACCTCGGCGTCTCCGGCGACGGCGACTCCGCCTCCATCGGCCTCGGCCAATTCGCCCATGCGATGCGCCGCGGCGTGAACATGGCCTACATCGTGGAGAACAACGGCGTCTATGGCCTCACCAAGGGCCAGTTCTCCGCCACGGCGGACCAGGGCTCGAAAAGCAAGAAGGGCGTCATCAATTCCGACAGCCCGGTGGACCTGGTGGCGATGGCCCTGCAACTGGGCGCCACCTACGTCGGGCGCGGCTTCTCCGGCAACAAGGCGCAGCTCGTGCCCTTGATCAAGGGCGCCATCAGCCACGGCGGCGCCGCCTTCATCGACGTCATCAGCCCCTGCGTCGCCTTCAACAACCACCCCGGCAGCACCAAGAGCTACGACTACGTGCGCGAGCACAACGAGGCGGTCAGCCGCATCGACTTCATCAGCAGCCGCGACGAGATCACCGTGAGCATGGCGCCGGGCGAAGTGATGGACGTGCGCCAGCATGACGGCACGCTGCTGCGCCTGCGCAGCCTGCACCCTGGCTACAACCCCGGCGACCGCTACGCCGCCATGGCCCACATGCAGAAGCACCAGCAGATGGGCGAGGTGGTGACGGGCCTGCTCTATGTCGATCCGCTGGCCACCGACCTGCACACCGCGCTCAACACCAGCGACCGGCCGCTCAACGCGCTGGGTCCGACGGAGCTTTGCCCGGGCGCGCGGGCGCTCGAGCGGCTCAATGCCTCCTTGCGTTGAAAAGGAACCGGCCGCAACATAGAGCCGATCGAGGAGGCGTCCCATGGCTGAACGTACCGTTTTCCAGTCCATTCCGCGCAAGCACGTGGTCAGCATCGGCCCGCAGGCCAGCGTGCGCGATGCAGCCTGCATGATGACGCGCGCCAACTGCGGCAGCGTGCTCATCATGGAGCCGCCGGACCTGCTGCTGGGCATCCTCACCGAGCGCGACCTGATGACGCGCGTGCTGGCCAAAGGTCTCGATCCCGAACGCACCACGGCACGCGAGGTCATGACGCCCAATCCCATTTGCGTGCCGCCGGAGACGCTCGTATCCGACGCCGTGGTGCTGATGCTGGAACGGGGGTTCCGGCATATTCCGCTCGTCTCGGGCCAGAAGATCCTGGGCGTGTTCTCGGTGCGCGACGCGCTGCCGCGGGAAATCGGAACGGCGCTGAGCCAGACCGAGTTTCATGAGCAGGTCAACGACGCCCTTGGATGAGAAGGTCTGAATCCATCGGATTTCGTCGATGACCCCCGCCGCCATTGCCCTCAACCGATTCGGGCTCGGCGCCCGGCCCGATGAAGCGCTGCCGTCCGCGCCTCGGCGCTGGCTGCTCGACCAGTTCGATCGCTACCAGGCACAGCCCGCCGCGTGGCAGGGCCGGCGCGGCGCGGAACTGCTGCTGGCGGACTACCAGGCCGAGCAACGCAAGGTGCGCGACGCCTCCGAGGCCGACAAGCAGGCCGCACGCCAGACGCTGCGCCGCGACGCGCGCGAGGACTACGTCGCGGCGGTCAACGCCCGGCTGGCCAGCGCGCTCGACACGCCCGCGGCTTTCGTCGAACGGCTGGTGCATTTCTGGGCCAATCATTTCGCCATCTCTGTCGAGAAACCCCTGGTGCTCGACCTGGCCGGGGCGTATGAAACAGAGGCGATCCGCCCCCATGTGCTGGGCCGCTTCGACGACCTGCTGCTGGCCGCGGTGCGCCATCCGGCCATGCTGGTCTACCTCGACCAGGCGCAATCGGTCGGGCCGAACAGCGTGGCCGCGCGTCGCGTGGCTGAACGCAACCCGCAGCTCCAGCGTGGCCTGAACGAAAACCTGGCGCGCGAGATCCTCGAACTGCACACCCTGGGCGTACGCAGCGGCTACACGCAGGCCGAGGTGACCGAGTTCGCGCGGGCGCTCACCGGCTGGAGCCTGGCGGGGCCGGCGGGCGCGGGGCAGGGTGGGCAGGGTGCAACCCAGCCCATGGGCACGGCCGGCGATGCACCCACCGGCGGCTTCCAGTTCCGCCCGGCACTGCATGAACCCGGCCCGCGCACCCTGCTGGGCCGCCGCTATCCCGAGGGCGGCGAGGCACAGGGGGTGGCGATCCTTCGAGACCTTGCCGTCTCGCCCGCGACCGCCCGCCATGTCGCGACCAAGCTCGCCCGCCATTTCGTCGCCGACGAACCTCCGCCCGCGCTGGTCGACCGGCTTGCCGCGACCTTCCAGCGCAGCGGTGGCGACCTGCCGAGCGTCTATCGCACGCTGATCGAATCGCCCGAAAGCTGGCTCGCCGGCCAGGGCAAGTTCAAGACGCCATGGGACTGGACGGTGTCGTCCCTGCGTGCACTGGGACGCCACGAACTGAAGAACGCCGAAGGCGCGCAATTGCTCAACCAGTTGGGCCAGCCGGTCTGGCGCCCCGGCTCTCCGGCGGGCTACGACGACATTGCGGCCAGTTGGGCCGCGCCTGACGCACTGGTGCGCCGCGTCGAACTGGCGCAGCGCCTCGCCTTGTTGGCCGGCAACAGCATCGACCCGCGCGCGCTCGCGCCGCGCCTGCTGCCGGGGGACGCGCTGAGCGACGCCAGCGCCCAGGCCATCGCCCGGGCCGAAAGCGCAAGCACCGGGCTGGCGCTGCTGCTCGTGTGCCCCGAATTCCTGCGGAGATGAGCGTCATGACCGATCGCCGATACCCTCGCCGCGACTTCTTGCGCATGGCGGCCAGCGGCGCCGCGCTGACCTTCGTCGCACCCCACCTCGCGTTGGCCAAGGCTGCGGCCGAACGCCGCTTCGTCTTCGTCATCCAGCGTGGCGCGGCCGACGGACTCGACACCTTGTTGCCCTATGCCGACCCAGGCTACGCACGCCTTCGCGGCGCCATGGCGCTGGACCCCGGCACGGCCATCCACCTCGACGGCAGCTTCGCGCTGCACCCTGCGCTGGTCGAAATCGCCAGGTTGCATGCCGCCAGGGAGGCCCTGTTTGTGCACGCCGTCGCGTCGCCCTACCGCGACCGTTCGCATTTCGACGGCCAGAACGTGCTGGAAACCGGGGGCGTGACGCCCTACCAACTCAAGGACGGCTGGCTCAATCGCCTGGTCGGCCTGCTGCCGCGTGCCGACAAGGAGGCCATCGCGTTCTCCGCGACCGTGCCGGTGGCCTTGCGCGGCCCGGCGGAAGTGGCCTCGTACGCACCCTCCGCATTGCCGCAAGCCACCGACGACCTGATGCTGCGCGTGACGCAGCTCTACCAGAACGATGCGCAGTTGCACGCGCTCTGGACCTCGGCCATGGACACGCGCGACATCGCGATGGGCGGGGAGGGTGGCGCTGTGCGACCGCGCCAGGATGGCGCCAGCATCGGCAAGCTCGCGGCCGGCTTCCTGGCGCGCCCGGACGGCCCGCGCATCGCCATGATCGAGACCGGCGGCTGGGACACCCACAGCGCGCAGAACGCCCGATTGGCGGCCCAGTTGCGCAACCTCGACGCCATGATCGCCGCATTGCGCGATGGCATGGGCGGCGGGTGGTCCGACACCGTGGTGCTGGTCGCCACCGAGTTCGGCCGCACCGCGGCGGCCAATGGCACCAATGGCACCGATCACGGCACGGGCGCCGTGGCCATGCTGCTCGGCGGTGCGGTGCAAGGCGGCTGCGTGCTGGCCGACTGGCCAGGGCTCGCAAGCGGCCAACTGCTTGAAAACCGCGACCTCCGGCCGACGACGGCCCTCGATGCCCTCATTGCGCAAGCGTCCGGCGAGTGCTTCGGGATCGATCCGCAACGGCTCGGGCGCAGCCTGTTCCCGAAGGGCGGCGCGGGGCCTGGCGCCGCCGGGTACGCGCTGCCTCGCCTGATCCGCTGAGCACACTCGCTGCGCTGCAACGCCTTCCTCGATGCGCTTCCAGCCGGCGCGCTATTGGCCAGCGGAACTGCACCCGGGGGCATCGCCGGACAGGGGTCGTCGGTCCTCGCCTACGCCACCATGCCGCGCGTGGCACAAAGCTTGCGGCCACCCGGCCCATCACCGTTTTGTACTTTGTACTGGGAGAGACATGGCCAGCTTGATCCTCACCATCGAAGGTCAACCCTTCCGAACCGTGCGGCTGCTGGAAGGCGAGACCTTGGTCGGACGCGATCCCGAATGCAACCTCGTGCTGGAGCGCGCGGCTGTGAGCAAGCATCACGCCGTGATCGTGTGCCGGGGCGACGGCGCCGCGCTTTTGCGCGACCTCGAAAGCAGGAACGGCACGCTGGTGAACGGAAAGGCGACGTCGGTCACGCCGCTCACGAGTGGCGACATCATCAAGATCGCCGATGTCGAGATGGAGTACGTTCCCAGGGTCCTGCCCGATGCGGAAGAGCTGCCTCAACCCCCGCGCGAGGAGGACACGGCGGCCGGCGCGACAACGGGGCCCGGTGAGTTGCACCCGCTCGTGCGAACGCAGCCTCGCATCGGCGGCCCCGGTGGCGCCACGTGGGCGGGCGATGCGGTTGCCTTCACCATCGCCGCCAGGGGGCGTGATATCCAGGCGTTCATATCGGCGGACGCGCTCCTGGTGCACTTCGACGTGCTGGTGTACGGCCCGGATGGTCCGACGCGCGCCGTCGAAGCCTACGAAGAGAACTATGTCGCGATCAATGTCGTGGCCTGGAAGATCTTCGACGAGACCGGCCGCGAGCCGATCCGGATCCGGAACTCTGATTTCGAGGCCTGATCGGCTTCTTATTTCTTCGTCTCGGGGTGATGCTTCGACTGGCTGTGCATGGACTTCGGCGCCGGGGTCGCGGAGGTCATGGCGGGCTTGCCGGATTGGTAATCCATTTGGGCAGCATTCATGCGGTCCTCGCGTGAAGTTTCAGTGGTCGGCTGGGCCGCCAATGCAGCGCCGGAAATGGCGATCAGGCCGCTGAAGAAAAGGCCGCGTAGTGCAAGCATTTTTCACTCCTTCGGAGCCGGTCAGGCCGGCGTCAATGGCACGGTGAAAGAAACAGACGATCGCGGCCGCTTCTTCGACCACAGGGCTTCGGAAACTCGCAAACGCGCGCCTGCCGAGACTTCAGACGAACGCCGGGGCGCCCAAGTTCCCGCGGAGGAGAGAATCGCCCCATGCAACCCGCCCCTTTCCCGCTGCCGCGCGTCACCCGGCGCCTGATGGCTGCGCTGGCGGCCGCAGTCCTGTCGAGTTGCGCTTCAGCACCGTCGTCATCCCCTGCGACGCCGGACATGCGCCCTGCGCCAACCCTGAAGTCACCTGCTCTTGCCGGTGCCGACGAAGCGGCGCGACGACAGGCTTTCGCACGCTGGCTCGCGGACTTCCGGGGCACGGCCCGCGCCAGCGGCATCAGCGAAGCCACCTTGCGCTCCGCGCTGGACAACGCGCAATACCTGCCCGACATCCTCCCGCTCGACCGCGCGCAGCCCGAGTTCACACGCACGGTCTGGGACTACCTCGACAACGCCGTGTCGCCGCAGCGCATTGCCACGGGGCAGGAAAAGCTCCAGGAAGTCCGCCGGGAGGCCGATGCCGCGGCCGCGCGCTACGGCGTTCCGGCCAACGTCATCGTCGCGATCTGGGGCATGGAGAGCAACTACGGCAGCAACTATGGCAACACGCCGACCGTCGGTGCGCTGGCCACGCTGGGCTTCGACGGCCGCCGCGAGGAATGGGCCCGTGGCGAGTTGCTCGCGGCGCTGAAGATCATCGACAAGGGCGACATCGACAGCGCCCACATGATCGGTTCCTGGGCTGGCGCCATGGGCCAGACCCAGTTCATGCCGTCGAACTTCCTGGCCTACGCAGTGGACGCCGATGGCGACGGCCGGCGCGACATCTGGGGCAGCATGGCCGACGTGACCGCCTCGACCGCCAACTTCCTCGCGCGCTCGGGCTGGCAGGCGGGCAAGCCCTGGGGTACCGAGGTGCAGTTGCCCGCCGGATTCGACTTCGGGCGTGCAGATCCCAGCGCGCGGCAACCGGCGGCGCAGTGGGCTGCCGAAGGCGTGCGGTCCACTGACGGGCAGCCGCTGCCGGAGCTGCAGGACAGCTCGATCCTGCTGCCGGCCGGCGCGCGCGGGCCGGCCTTCCTCATTGGCGCCAACTTCCGCGCCATCCTGCGCTACAACAACTCGACGAGCTACGCGCTGGCGGTCGGGTTGCTGTCCCAGCGCCTGGCCGGCGGCCCCGGGGTGCAATCGCCCTGGCCGCGCGACCTGAGGGCCCTCACGCGCAGCGAAATGACCGAACTGCAGACGGCCCTCAACCAGCGCGGCTTCGCCAGCGGCACGCCCGACGGCGTGATGGGACCGGCGACGCGCGCCGGGCTGCGCGACTACCAGCGCAGTGTCGGGTTGCCGGCGGACGGGTATCCGACCGCGGCGGTGCTGCAGCGGCTGCGAGAGCCACGGTAAACCGGCCGGCCAGACTCCTCGCTACAACCTGCGCACCTCCACGCGCTGTCGCGACCAGTAGGGCCCGTCGAGCCGGTCCATTCGCACGTCGCCGCCGCTGGATGGCGCGTGCACGAATCGCCCGCCGCCCACGTAAATCCCCGCATGCGTCGGCCTGCTGCCACCGAACAGCACCAGGTCACCCGCGCGAAGCTCTCCGATCGTCGCGGGTTGCCCGAAGCCCGCGAGCTGTGCCACCGTGCGCGGCGGCGCGGCGCCCATCCGCGCCCGGTACACGTAGCCGATGAGTCCGCTGCAATCGAAGCCGCCTTCCGGCGTGTTGCCGCCATAGCGGTACGGCACACCGACGAGGCCGAGCGCATGGATCGCGATGTCCTCAGCCTGCTCCGGCGAAAGCGTCGAGTAGCCGGCCGGCGCCGAGGGCGGCGCCGCCGGGGGGCGATTGGCGCAGCCGGCCGCGAGGAGCAGGGCGCACGGCAGGAGGAGACGAAGGAACCGCTTCATGGGGCATGCGATCGAAGGCTGACGGTGCCCGCAACCTTAGCCGGATTCCCCCCGCGCCCCAACCCCTGCGGACCATGGGATGAGCCGAGGAGATTCTGGTGCACCCGCTGACGCTACCGGCCGTGCAAGCAGCTGTCCAATACCCGATCGAGCGGTCCATGAACAGCGTGTTCCTGCGCTGACAGAGGCAGTTCACGTTCAAGCACAATTGCGCCATGACGCGCCACGCCGGCGGAACCCAATGTGGACCCGAACCAATGCAATCAGTACGCGATGCAGCGACCTTTTCCGGACTTCTCTCGCAAGAGGGCGGCCTTGCTGCCGCGCTCGCCTACCTGAATGAAGGCGTCGCGCATCGCTTCACGGCCATTTATCGCTTCGAGGGGGAGCTGCTTCGCAACGTCGCCCTGCATGACAAGCTCGACCAGGTGCGGCCGGATTTCCTGCTGGTCGTGCCGTTCAAGCACAGCTTCTGCCAGTTCGTGCTGCGCGACCAGGCATTCCGTACCGAGGACTCGCGGCTGGACAAGCGACTGGATGGCCATCCGTACCAGGGCGTGGTGATTTCCTACCACAGCGTTCCCTTGACCAACGAAGAGGGCGCGTTGTGGGGCACCATGAGCCATTTCGACATGGTCGGCCACGCACTGCCCGACGAGGAATTCGAACTGCTCCAGCAGGCGGCGCAGATCCTGCGAGGCCATCTGCAGAAGCTGGACCCCTGAAACCGCGGCCCCGAACGGATGGGGTTTTGTCACTTGGCCCTCGTGCAGGTCAGGTCGGCCGCGGCCCTGACTTGGGCGCTTCCTGAGCTTCAGTGCTCTCGCGACCGTCCGATGACGGCGGGTGGCTCCGCCTCGACAGCTTCCCGGTCGATCAGTTCCCGCAGCGACTCGTCGAGCACCGGAACCCTCCCGCTTTTCAGTCGGACTTCCACCGAATCCACGACGGACAGGAGGAGCGAGTCAGGCAATCGGCGTCCGTTGAGGTAGCTTCCGACGAGTGCCTGCGCTGCAAACAGTGAGAGGGCCATATGGCTTGCATCGTAGTTCGATGTTTGTTGCGCCGCAGCATACTGTGCGCTTTCCGTCGGCGCTTTAGAGGAATACACCCATTTCCACCTCGCGAAGCGCTCCGGCAACTCCTACACCCGCGAATGCTGCGCTGCACCATGCGCGCATGGCATCATTCGAATTTCCGGCTCCGTCCTGCTGGCTAGGACTGCGCTCGCCCAACCTGATTTCTTGTTTTCGGTCAACCGATTGGCCGACTTGGAACAATCAATGAACAATCCGCAAACCCCATCGTCCGATGGCGCCAAGCCCTCGCTGTTGCGCCGCATCCCCCTCGCGTTCGGCGCCTTGTTCGGCTTGCTGGCCGACGCCGACCTGGCGGCACGGTATGTCGCTCTGCGCGATGGCACTCCACCGGCTCCCGCGCCAGTCCAACCCCCGCCGGCCCCCGTCATGCCGCCCCCGCCGCCGCCCGTGTTGAAGGAGGCCGGCCCCGAAGCGGCACTGCAACTGCTGGCCCTCTTGCAGCGGGAAGCTCGGCTGATCGACTTCGTCGGCGAGGACATCGGCGCCTATGGGGACGCCGACGTCGGCGCCGCAGCCCGCGTGGTGCATGAAGGTTGCGCCAAGGTGCTGCGCGAGCACTTCAGCATCGTGCCCGTGCGCGACGAGGCCGAAGGCGCCCGCGTCACCTTGCCGGCCGGTTTCGACGCCGCGTCGGTGCGCCTCACCGGCAACGTGGTCGGCCAGCCGCCCTTTGCCGGCAACCTGACCCACCGCGGCTGGCGCGTCACCGATGTGCGCCTGCCCAAGACCGCCGAGCAGCACGATGCGCGCGTGGTCGCGCCGGCGGAGGTGGAGTTGTGAGCGCTCCGCGATTTGCCATCGGCATCGACCTGGGCACCACGCACAGCGCATTGGCCTGGGTCGACATCGCCGGCAGCGACGGCGAGGCCACGGTGCATGGCACGCTGCCCATCCCGCAGCTCACCGCGCCCGGCTCCGTCGAGTCGATGCCGATGCTGCCCTCGTTCCTGTACCTGCCGCATGCCGACGAAATGCCGGCCGGCGCCTTGGCGCTTCCGTGGGCAGCCGACGGCCAGCAAGCCGTCGGGGAAATGGCGCGCAGCCGTGGCGCGACGACGCCGATCCGGCTGGTGTCCAGCGCCAAGAGCTGGCTCTGCCATCCGGGCGTCGACCGTCGCGCCGCGATCCTGCCGCACGACGCACCGGCCGAGGTGGCGCGGGTGTCTCCGTTGGAGGCCTCGACGCACTACCTTGAACACGTGCGCAACGCATGGAACCACGCGCACCCCGAGGCGCCCTTCGACGAGCAGGACGTGACGGTGACCATCCCCGCCTCGTTCGACCCCGCCGCACGCGAGCTGACGGTCGAAGCCGCGAAGACGGCCGGGTGCAAGGCGCTCACGCTGCTCGAGGAGCCGCAATCCGCGCTGTACAGCTGGATCGAGGCCAGCGGCGGCCATTGGCGCAAGCAGGTGCAACCGGGCGACGTCATCCTGGTCATCGACGTGGGCGGCGGCACCAGCGACTTCTCGCTGATCGCCGTGCTGGAACGCGAGGGCAACCTCGAGTTGCGGCGGGTCGCGGTCGGTGAACACATCCTGCTGGGCGGCGACAACATGGACCTGACGCTGGCGCACGTCGTGGCGCGCAAGCTCGCTGCCGCGGGCACCACGCTGGATGCGTGGCAGATGCGCGCGCTGACCTACGCCTGCCGCGGCGCCAAGGAAAAGCTGCTCGGCGCGGCCGGCGACGCGGCCCAGCCCATCGTCGTGCCCAGCCGCGGCAGCAAGCTCATCGGCGGTTCGATCCGCACCGAGCTGACGGCCGAAGAAGTGGCCTCGACGATCGTCGAGGGCTTCTTCCCGCGGGTCGACGCTTCGGCGCGGCCGGTGACCCGCGTGCGCGCCGGCCTGGCGCAACTGGGCCTGCCGTATGCGCAGGACGCCGCCGTCACGCGGCACCTGGCGGCATTCCTCGGGCGGCAACTGGGCGCGCTGGCCGAATTGGAAGGCTTCGGCGACCCGCAGGGCGCGGGTGGCGCGAGCTTCCTCCATCCGACGGCGGTGTTGTTCAACGGGGGCGTGTTCAAGTCGCCGCTGCTGGCCGATCGCATGCTGGCCACCGTCAACGGCTGGCTCGCGGCCGAGGGCGCGGCGCCTGCCCGGCTGCTGGAGGGCGCCGACCTCGACCTTGCCGTGGCACGTGGCGCCGCGTACTACGGCTATGTGCGGCACGGGCGCGGCGTGCGCATCCGCGGCGGCACGGCTTTCGCGTACTACCTGGGCGTCGAATCGTCGATGCCCGCCGTGCCGGGAATGGAGCCGCCGGTGGAGGCGCTGTGCGTGGCGCCGTTCGGCATGGAGGAGGGCACCGAGGCCGAACTGCCCGCGCTGGAACTGGGCCTGGTCGTCGGCGAGCCGGTGCATTTCCGCTTCTTTGCATCGTCGGTGCGGCGGCAGGATGCGGTCGGCACCTTGCTCGACAGCTGGGCGACCGGGGAATTGCAGGAACTCGACCAGCTCTCCGCCTCGCTGCCACCCGAGGGCCGGCAACCGGGCGAGGTGGTGCCGGTCCGGCTGCAGGCCCGCGTGACGGAAGCCGGCACGCTGGAACTGGATGCGGTGCCGCGCAGCGGTGGCGAACGCTGGAAGATCGAGTTCGACGTGCGTGGCGAGCGACAGGAGGCTTAGGGCGGTGTCTCGTGCGGCCCCTGGACTCGTTCGGCGTAGTGCCGACCTCGATGGGCGGCTGGCCGAGGACGCATGACGGCTGCCTGGACCGTCGGCATCGACCTCGGCACGACGCACTCCGTCGTCGCCTATGCCCCGACGCAGGGCGGTGTAGCGGATGACGACATCCGCCTGTTCGACATCGAGCAACTGGTTGCGCCCGGAGAGGTGGCGGCGCGGCCGCTGCTGCCGTCGATGCGCTACCACCCGGCGCCCGGCGAACTGGCGCCGGGCGAACTGACGCTGCCCTGGTCGGCGCCCGGCAACGATGCAGGCGTGGTGATCGGCGCCCTGGCGCGCCGGCTCGGGGCGCAGGTGCCGGGGCGGATCGTGACCAGCGCCAAGAGCTGGCTGTCGCATGCGGCGGTCGACCGGATGGCGCCGATCCTGCCTTGGGGCGCGGCGGCGGAAGTACCGAAGGTCTCGCCGGTGGAGGCCAGTGCGAGCTACCTGGCGCACTTGCGCGCGGCCTGGAACCACCGCTTTCCGCAAGCCCTGCTCGAACACCAGGAACTGGTGCTGACGGTCCCCGCCTCCTTCGACGATGCGGCACGCGCATTCACCCTGGCCGCGGCCACTGACGCGGGCCTGCCTCGGTTGCGGCTGCTCGAGGAACCGCAGGCAGCGTTGTACGACTGGCTCTTTCGCCACCGCCTTTCGCTGGCCGATGAACTGGCGGATGCGCGGCTGGTGCTGGTGTGCGATGTCGGCGGCGGCACCACCGACCTGAGCCTGGTGCGCGTCGAACGCGAGGCGAGCGGCGAGCCACGCTTCGAACGCATCGCGGTCGGGAGCCACCTGATGCTCGGCGGCGACAACATGGACCTGGCGCTCGCGCACCTGGCCGAATCCCGGCTGCAGGCACCCGCGGGGGAGCGCCCCGCGCGCCTGCCGGCCGGGCAGTTCGCGCAATTGGTCGAACGCTGCCGCGCCGCCAAGGAGCGGCTGCTGGCGGCGGGCGCACCGGACAGCGCGCAGGTCACGCTGCTCGGCTCCGGCGCGCGCCTGGTCGGCGGCGCGCGATCGGTGACGCTGGGCCGCGAGGAGGTCGAGCGGCTGGTGCTCGACGGTTTCTTCCCGCAGGTGCCGGCCGGCGAACTGCCGCGGCGCGAGCGAGCGAGCGGGCTGGTCGCATTCGGCCTGCCGTATGCCAGCGATCCGGCCGTGACGCGCCACATCGCCGCGTTCCTGCAACAACACGCGGCGGCTGGCTGGCCCGATGCGCTGCTGCTCAATGGCGGGGTGTTCCGTGCCGACGCCATCGCCGCGCGCCTGCAAGCCACGCTGGGCGACTGGCGCGGTGCGGCATTGCGCAGCCTGCACAACGCCGATCCGGATGTCGCGGTGGCGCGCGGTGCGGTCGCCTTCGCGCTGGCGCGGCGGGGCCTGGCGCCGAAGATCGGCGGCGGCTCGGCGCGCAGCTATTTCCTGCCGCTCGACGATGGCCAGGGTCGCGCCGTCTGCGTGTTGCCGCAGGGCAGCGAGGAGGGCCGGGAGATCCGGCTGGAAGACCGGAGCTTCGAGCTGCGTGTCGGTGAGCCGGTGCAGTTCCGGCTGGTATCGACGACGGGCGGATCCGGCGGGCGGCCCGCGCCGCTGGCCGGCGAACTGGTCGACCTCGACGGGCAGGACGTGCAATCGCTGCCGCCCGTCGCCACCATCGTGCGTGGAGGCAATCACGGCGCCCCGCGCGGCATCCCGGTGCAGTTGGCCGCGACCTTGACGGAGCTTGGCACGCTGCAGATGCACTGCATCTCCGCCGACGATCCGGCCCAGCGCTGGAAGCTGGAATTCCGCTTGCGCGAGGACGATCCGGCGCAGCCCGCAGGTGCGGCGGCCGGACTGCCCCCGCGCTTCGAGGAAGCGGTGGAGTGCATCGAGCGGGTCTTCGGCGCGCGCGACCGCGCGGTGGGCCCCAAGGCCGTCAAGCAGTTGCGCACACAGCTCGAGGGCCTGCTCGGCAGCCGCGAGCGCTGGCCGACCCCCCTGCTGCGCCCGCTGTTCGACGCGCTGATGCAGCGCGCCCGCGGCCGCCATCGCACGGCCGACCATGAGCGCCTGTGGCTCAGCCTGGCGGGCTGGTGCCTGCGGCCAGGGTTCGGCGCGCCGCTGGATGACTGGCGCATCGGGCAGTTGTGGCCGCTCTTTGCACTCGGGGTGCAGCACGGTCGCGATCGACAGGTCAACACGGAATGGTGGACCCTGTGGCGGCGCGTGGCTGGCGGGCTGGACGAATCGGCCCAGCAGCGACTGCTTCAGGATTTCGCGATCAACCTGCGGGGTGCGGAAGCGGGCATCGAGGAACGGCCCCCGCGTCTGGTGCAGGGCGGCTGGGACGACATGGTGCGCATGGGGGCGTCGCTGGAACACATCCCGGTGGAGCACAAGGTGGAGATCGGCGACTGGCTGGTCGAGCGACTGCAGCAGTCGGCGGCCACGGCTGGCGGTGCGCAAATCGATGCAGGTCGGGTGCAGCCCGGCCCTGGGGGCTCAGCGTCCCGCGATATCTGGACGCTGTGGGCCATCGGCCGCATCGGCGCGCGGGCGCCGCTGTACGGCAGCGCGCACGGCGTGGTGCCGGTGGCCACGGCCGTCGCCTGGCTCGACGCCTTGCTCGCGCTGGATTGGAAACGTGTCGATGGCGCCGCTGCCGCGGCAGCGAACCTGGCTCGCGCGAGCGGCGACCGCGCGCGCGACCTGCCGTTCGATGTGCGCGAGAAAGTCATGGCCCGGCTGAAGGTCCACCGTGCGCCGCAGTCCTGGATCGACCGCGTGCGCGAGGTGGTGGCCCTGGACGAAGCCGGCGAGCGCGGGGTGTTCGGCGAGGCGCTGCCGCCCGGGTTGAAGCTGATCAGCTGAGCGCCCCCAAGGCCGGAGCCACGCCCGGCCTGCTCTGCTCCCCGCGGGCGATCGAGTCGATATGGCGAGGCCACATCGACTCAAGAGAGTCAGTTGGACTCGTCGACCGCCGGGGACGTCTTCACGCCATGGACAACGAGGGCGACGGCTGCGCCGAGGACGAGCAGGAGGATCAACATGCAAGGATTTCGGAAGGGGAGATGAGCTCATTGTCGGGAAAACCCTGATGCGGCGCCGAGACAGGGCGGGATGACCTTACGGAGCGCTGGTTCGCGCCGTCTGTGGCGACGCACGCGAGCACTGTGACGCGATGCCACGCCCGTCACGGGTGAGCTGTTCAACCTTGTAGCAACGCAACGGGAAAACCCGCGCGACCACTGCGCCAAATCGTTCCGCCAGGCCGCAATCGGCGGTGTCGGCGCATGGCATGGCCCTTGCCCCCTGGAACGCGGAGGGCACGCTTCTTCGAGCGTGTCCGAGACCTACGTTCCACCCCGAGGAGACACCATGCAACTGAAGCTCTTAACCGCGCTCATATCCATTGGCCTGGCCGCCGCCGGCGCCCACGCGCAGGTCACCGACAAGATGATCCAGTCCGAGGCCACGGCCACCGGCAACATCCTGACCTGGGGCATCAACACCCAAGGCCAGCGCTATTCGCCGCTGAAGCAGGTCAACTCTGCCAACGCGGGCAAGCTGCTGCCGGTGTGGGCCTTCTCCTTCGGTGGCGAGAAGCAGCGCGGGCAGGAATCGCAGCCGGTGATCATGAACGGCAAGATGTTCGTCACCGCGTCGTACTCGCGCATCTTTGCGCTCGACGCGACCACCGGCAAGAAGCTCTGGAAGTACGAGCACCGCCTGCCGGAAGGCATCATGCCCTGCTGCGACGTGGTCAACCGCGGCGCCGCGCTCTACGACAACCTCGTGATCTTCGCGACGCTCGATGCACAACTGGTGGCGCTCGACCAGGCCACCGGCGACGTGGTGTGGAAGGAAAAGATCGACGACTATGCGGCGGGCTACTCGGCCACCGCCGCGCCCATCATTGCCAATGGCGTGATGCTGACCGGCGTCTCGGGCGGCGAGTTCGGCGTGGTCGGCCGTGTCGAGGCGCGCGACCCCAAGACCGGCAAGCTGCTGTGGGTGCGTCCCACCGTCGAAGGCCACATGGGCTACACCTTCGACAAGGATGGAAACAAGAAGGAGAACGGCATCTCCGGCACGGTGAACAAGAGCTGGCCCGGCGACCTCTGGAAGACCGGCGGCGCCGCCACCTGGCTCGGCGGCACCTACGACGCGAAGACCGGCCTGGCCTATTTCGGCACCGGCAACCCGGCGCCGTGGAACAGCCATCTGCGCCAGGGCGACAACCTCTATTCGTGCTCGACCGTGGCCATCGACGTGAAGACCGGCCAGATCAAGTGGAGCTACCAGGGCACGCCCAACGACAGCTGGGACTTCGACGGCGTCAACGAGTTCGTCACCTTCGACATGGACGGCAAGCGCGTCGGCGGCAAGGCCGACCGCAACGGCTTCTTCTACGTCAACGACGCCAGCACCGGCCAGCTCCTCAACGCCTTCCCGTTCGTCAAGAAGATCACCTGGGCCAGCGGCATCGACCTGAAGACGGGTCGCCCCAACTTCATCCCCGAGAACCGGCCCGGTGATCCGACAGCGGGCGCCGACGGCAAGAAGGGAAGTTCCGTGTTCGCCGCGCCGGGCTTCCTCGGCGGCAAGAACCAGATGCCGATGGCCTACAGCCCCGACACGAAGATGTTCTATGTGCCCTCCAACGAGTGGGGCATGGACATCTGGAACGAGCCGGTCGCCTACAAGAAAGGTGCGGCCTACCTTGGGGCGGGCTTCACGATCAGGCCGCTCAACGAGGACTACATCGGCTCGCTGCGCGCCATCGACCCGAAGACCGGCAAGATGGCTTGGGAAGTGAAGAACAGCGCGCCGCTCTGGGGCGGGGTGCTGACCACCGGCGGCAACCTCGTGTTCTGGGGCACGCCGGAGGGCTACCTGAAGGCGGCGGACGCCAAGACCGGCAAGGTGGTCTGGGAGTTCCAGACCGGCTCCGGCGTCGTCGCGCCGCCCATCACCTGGATGCAGGGCGGCGAGCAGTACGTGAGCGTGGTGTCGGGCTGGGGCGGCGCGGTGCCGCTATGGGGCGGCGAGGTGGCCAAGAAGGTCAACCTGCTGGAGCAAGGCGGCATGGTGTGGGTCTTCAAGATCCCGGGTGCGGGGAGTGGCACGTCGCGCACGGCACAGGCCGGCGGCGTTGCCAAGGTCGCATCCAACTGAGGCCGGCACGATGAAGCAGATCAACGACGAAGGCGTGGCCGCCGGGGTCACGCGGAGGGCTTTCGCCGGTCGCATGGCGGGAGGCGTTGGCATCGTGGCCTTGGTGCCGGTGACCGCATGGGCTGCACCGCATGCCGAGGAATCGGACGAGACCTCGATCGCGCTGGGCTACAAGCACGACACGAAGAGCGTGGACCAGAAGAAGTATCCGAAGCATGCGGCCACGCAGCGCTGCGTCAACTGCGCGATGTGGCAGGGCGCCGTGGCCGACCCATGGGCCGGCTGCGCCATGTTCGGCCGCAAGCAGATCGCGGCGGAAGGCTGGTGCATGGCATGGGCACCCAAGCCAGGCTCGGCCTGACGCTGAGACGCCGGGCTGGCGCACCACCCGAGCCCTTGTGGCTCGAGTGGCTGGCGCTGGCCGGCGTGCTGGGTTTCGCGACCTGGCTGCTCGGCGCGCGCGGCGTGTGGGCACTGCTGCTCAACTCGGACCCGACCGGCATCACGCTGGTCATCGTGATCGTGTTCGCGGCCTCGACGCTGTGGTGCGGGGCGCGGGCGCGGGTGCTGCAGGTGCAGCGCAACGCGTTCGGTGCTGGGCGCACCGCGCCGGGATGGGCGGCGGACTACTGGGCCGCGCTGTCGCAGGACAAGGCGAACTCCGACACCGCGCTCGACCTGCTGATGGAGCACACGCACGGGCCCCATGGCACCGCCTGGTGGGTCAACGCCGTACAGCTCAAGCTGGGACTGCTCGGCAAGGTGATCGGCTTCTCGATCCTCGCGCTCGACATCGGCCACATGCAGGGCTTCGATGCGGGGCAGTCACAGGACCTGTTGCGCAGCCTGACGACCGGGTTGGGCGTGGCGTTGCTGACGACGATGGTCGGGCTGGTGGGGAACATCCTGCTGGGGCTGCAGTTGACGCGGCTGGACCGGTATGCGGACCAGTTGGTGGCCGATATCCAGCGTGTCGGGTTGGCGCGCTGGCAGGGGCAATTGGGGGAGCCGCCGTGAACCAGCTTTGGCGCTTGCCATATTCACCCCCGACAGCCGATCGTGTGGACTGTGCGCGGGCTCACGCCGACGGCGTACTCCCCTCCGCGAATGTCCCCCGCCGTCAGTCTTCGACTGCCGACTCCTCCTTTATTTCGCTGCGGGGAGCACACCATCGACGTGATCCAGACACACCGTGGTCGCGCACCAGCCTGCACGACCCAGCGTGTCCAGGGCTGAGGGTGCCGGGTGTTCCCCGCAGCGAAATAAAGGAGGAGCCCGAAGGGCGGGGGACATTCGCGGAGGGGAATACCCGGTGGCCTCGGCCCTCGCCCTGGACCGAGTCCGAGTCCGTGTTCGAGCCTCAGGCGCCCCGCAGCCCAATGGAACGCTGACATGCGCCGCCGCCACGTCCGCCGCGAGCCCGAAGTCGACCCTTTCTACGACATGTTGTTCAACATGCTGATCGCCTTCGTCTTCTGCTTCATCGTCGCGCTGCTGGCCATGAACCCGAAGGCGCTCAAGGCCGGTGACGTGCGCTCCAAGGCTGAATACCTCATCACCGTCGACTGGCCCGACCGCAACCCCAACGATATCGACACCTGGGTGCAGGACCCGTCCGGCAACCTCGTCTGGTTCCGCCAGCGCGAGGCCGGCCTCATGTACCTCGACCGCGACGACCGCGGCGACGCCAATGCGTCAACCCTCATCGACGGGCACCGCATCATGAGCCCCTTCCGCGAGGAGGTGGTGACCATCCGCGGCATCGTTCCAGGCGAGTTCACCGTCAACGTCCAGTACTACCAGTCGCGCGACGGGCGGCCGGTGGAGGTCACAGTGGCGGTCACCAGGGTCAACCCCCGCGCCGAGATCGTTTTCAACGGCAAGGTCACGCTCGCGCGGCCCGGCGACGAGGCAACGGCCGCGCGCTTCACCATCCTGGCCGACGGCAGCGTCGCCAACATCAACACCTTGCCGAAGAACCTGGTGCAGCGACCATGACCTTGAGCCTTGTGCTGAGCTTCACGGCGTTGGTGCTGCTGGCGATGATGTCGCTGCTGTGGTCGCGCTGGCCCGCGTGGCTCAAGGGCGTGCTGGTGGTCAGCGTGACCTGCTTCTACTTCTATGCCGACGACGTGGTGCACCGCATGTGGGGCTGGCCGAGTCCGGACGCGATGCCCGAGCGCTTCGTGCTGCTCGCTGCCGTCATCGACGAGCCGACGAGCAAGCGCGCGGGCGGTCTCTACGTGTGGGTCAATGCGATCGAGGATGGGAAGCCGGCTGCGCAGCCGCGCGCCTATCGGCTGCCCTACAGCAAGGACCTGCACTCGTTGTTGAACGACGGCATGAAGAAAGTGCGGGAAGGCGTGACGCAGCTTGGCACGACCGAGCCCAAGGTGCGCAAGGAAGGGCTCGCCTGGCTGCGGCCCGGCAATGATGAGACTGCGATCAAACTGCGCGACATGCCGGTGCCGCAGTTGCCGGAGAAGTGATGCGCGCTGGCCTCGTCGTGATACTTGCCTTCATCGCCGGCTGCCACTCCGGCGGCCCGTCGAACTCATACTTTCCGCTGGAAGGCGGCCATCGCTGGACCTACCGCGTCACCACGCAGGGCGAGGACGGCATTACCGAGCGCGAGACCCTCGTCTTGCGCACGCTCGGTTCTTCGTCGGACGAAGGGCTCGAAGGCGGCCCGGCCTGGCGCCGCCGCAGCGACAGCGGCGTCGACTACTGGCTGCGCGCCGACGACACCGGCATCTACCGCGTGGCCAGCAAGAGCGATCTCGACGATTCACCGAAGCCCGACAAACCCCAGCGCTTCGTGCTGCGCGCGCCATTCACCACGGGCACGCAGTGGCAGGCCAGCACCACGGCCTACCTGCTGATGCGGCGCAATGATTTCCCGCGCGAGATCCGCCACGAGCATCCGAGCATCCCGATGAGCTACCAGATCGAGGCGGAGGACGAAGCGGTCGACGTGCCCGCCGGGCACTACGAGCATTGCCTGCGCGTCAAGGGCACCGCCATGCTGCGCCTCTATGCCGACGCGGTGCGCGGGTGGCGCGACATGCCGCTCACCAGCACCGAGTGGTACTGCCGCGGCGTGGGCCTCGTGCGCGTGCAGCGCGAGGAGCCGGCCGAGCGCCTGGCGTATGTCACCGGCGGCACGCGGACGCTGGAGCTGGAGTCATGGCAATGACCTCGGCAAAGGTCGCGATCACGTCCCCGCCTTGGCCTGCTTGCTCCGGTACTTCGCGATCTCGCCCTTCAGGTCGGTGTACTGCTCGCAGGGCAGGAAACAGAGCGAATCGAGCGTCTTCAGTTCCTGTTCGGCGCGCGCCAGGTCGCCCATCTGCAGGTAGGCCTCGCCGAGGTACTCGTGAGCGTCCCGGTGCTTCGGATTGATCTTCAGCGCCTTGGCGTATTCATTCAGCGATGCATCCATGTTGCCGAGCAGCCTGTGCGCATGGCCGAGTTCGTTCCAGGCGTCGGCGTTGTTGGGGTCGCGGGCGGTGTAGGCGGTCATGGAGACCACGACCTGTTGCCAGTCGTTCTTGTGGACCGCGGCCATGCCGGCGCGGAAGTCGGGGTCGGGGTTGGTCGTCTCGGCGCCGCTCCCGCCAGAACCGCCGCCGGCGCCGCCGCCACTGCCGCCGCCACTGCCACCCCCCGCGGCCATGGCGCTCAGGCTGAGGACCAGCGAAATGCCTGAAATGAACACGACAACTGCTGTGCGTCTCATGATGAATTTCTCCTTTGCATCGAGGACTTGACGTCAATGCGGCCGTAAATTGAGGTTTCCGCCGCCGCCATAGCCACCACCGCCACCGCAGGCAAGCAGCGCCAGTGCACTGGCACAAGCGATCCCACACAAGGTCGGGCGATAGGCAGTCACTGCGATTCCTTTCGGTCGGGCCTCGGTGAATTCCGCGCCCGGGACTAAAGGTTCACTGCGAGTTCAAAACGCGAGGGACGCGCTCAACACGAGTGCGCTGCTTGCCGCGCGGCGATAGCCGATGGGATGGATCGGGGCACGCCCGCCGGCGACCCATTCAAGCCGTACTTCCCACGCATCGCGTCCCACCGCCAGGCCCAGGCTTCCATCCAGCGTCGTCCGCTCGCCGGCAGCCGGAACGCCTCCGACTTGCACCAGCGCGCCGGCGTGAGCCGTCGCGCGTGTCATCTGGGAGAGGGGCAGCCCGACATTGAACTCGGTGTAGACGGTGCGCGCACCGCTGCCGAAATAGTCCGGCGCGTAGTGCACCCGCAGGTTCCATCGTTCGCCGGTCAGGCCCGCAAAAGCCTCGCCGTAGTCGTAGCGCGTGTCGGCCGTGTAGTGGACGGCGATCACACCCGCTTCCCAGCCGAGGCGGTCCGTCAGCCGGCCCACGAAGCCGCCGTAGCCAAGCATTTGCAACTGCCGCTCATCCTGGCCCAGCGACACGCTCGTCAGCGACGCGCCGCCGAACCATCCGCTCGGCGCATCGAAGCCGACGCTCAGGCGCACCGCGGGTTGTCCGTCGCTCAGGGACACGCCGCGGTAGCGATCGTCGGAAAGGAAGGCGATGTTCCAGCCGACCTGCGCGAACGCGGCGCCACAGGCGAGGACGAGCGGGGGAACGAGCGCGACACGCAGACCCGTGGCCGGCATGTCACGGGCGATCGTTGGGAGGATTCGAGGAACGCGTCACGGTGCGGACGCAGGCAGCATTGCCGGCGACGCGAGCCAGTGTGGCACAGGCGTCGACGGCTCCGCCAGGGAAAAGGGCGATGCTGGCGATGGAAGCCGGTGCAGCCTGCGCCGGCAAGCGCTCCCGCATCAAGGCGACCAGCCCGGTGACGTGGGCTGCCGCATAGGACGCGCCCGAGACCAGATTCCAGCGGCCATCGGGCAAGGTCGTGAGCACGTCGCGACCCGGTGCCAGCAAGGCGCCTTCCAGCGCCGGCTGGCCGTCGTCGTCGGCCACCGCGACGACACCGGCATGCGAGGCGGGAAACCCGCCATTCGCCCGATGCCTGTCGACGGCGCCGACCACGCTGATGCGGCGCGACAGCGCCACGTTCAGCAGCTCGTCGAGCAGGCGATCGGGCGGCCCGCTGAGGCTCAGGTTGATGACGTCCGCGTTGTGTGCAATCGCGAAATGCAGGGCCATGGCAAGGCTCAGGCTGGTGCAGGCGGTGGACTGCGGGTTCTCCTGCCAACATGCGCGCAGTGCCAGCAGGCGCGCATTCGGCGCCACGCCCACGATGCCGACGCCATTGCCCGCGCGCGCTGCGATGATGCCGGCCACCGCCGTCCCGTGGTCCTCCGGGAGATCCCCGCGGCCATCGACGAAGTTCTCCTCCAATGCCACCTGGCCTTCCAGGTCCGGATGGTGCTTGTCGACGCGGCTGTCGACCACGGCCACCCGGACGTTGCGGCCCGTGGCCGTTTCATGCAGATCCAGCAGGTGCCAGGCTTGTGCCGAGGGCTGCAGCGTATACAACGGATCGCCACCGCCGTTGGCTCGGTAGACATTCATGGGCTGGGCCCACGCCACGCGGGCATCGCGTGACAGCGCTTGCGCCACGCGTTCGGGCAGTTCGCCGTCCGGCACGGTCATCACGAAACAATCCACGCCCAGAAGTGGCATGACCCAGTCGGTGACCAGAGTCAGTCCATGTTCGCGAGCCAGCGCCATGGCCACGCGCCGCCTTGCGCCGGTGGCGGGGCCGTCGCCATAGCCGCCTGAATAGGCGGTCTCGGGCCGGAAATGCTCCGGTGGCAAGCGCAGCAACAGCAGGACCTGCTGGCCGGCCACAGCCGATGCCGCAACCGGATCGCCGGCCGGGTCGCCCTCCGCCGCGAGGGCATGCGGCTGCACCAACGCGAGCAACAGCAGCCAGGCCAGCCACAGCCGCTTCACGGCACCGCCCGACCGTCGAGCGACTCGACGAGCAGCACCGAGCGTTCTTCTCGCAGTTGCTTCACCGCAGCCGATTCGAGGTCCGCGGGCACGCTCAGCAACCAGGCGTCGGTGGCCGTCGGCCCGTAGACCAGGCGGGCCTTGCTGTCGCGCAGCACGCGCCGCATATCCTGCTCGGTCGCGTCCGGGCGGAATCGCACGATCAGGCGACCGGCGCCGTCTTGCGCCGATGGCAAGGCAGCGTCGCCGAGTGCCCGGAATTGCGGCGCAGGAGGCAGCGACAGGAGCAGCGCGCCGCCCAGTACCGCAATCAACACGAATTGCCCGGCCAATGCCCGGCGTGTCCAGGCCGGATTGGCGCGCCAGTGATCCTTCAGGCGCGCGACAAAGCCGCGGCGTTGGCGGTGCGGGTCGGCAACGCGGGCCATGCGCTCGCGCAGTTGCGCAAGGTCGTGCTCGACATTGCCCTGCACTTCCTCGATACCGGCGCACTCCGCCTGGAGCTGCCGCTCCCAGGCCAGTTCGGCCTGGCAGCGCGGGCATTCGGCAATGTGCGTCTCGACGCGGGCGCGCTCCTCCTGATCGAGGCTTTGCCCGACATACCAGGGCAGCAGGGCCTGCACCTGCTGGTGCACGTCGCCGCCGAGATGGACCACGCGCCCACTCACAGCCAGTCCTCCATCGTGCCGGGCAGCATGGCCTTCAGGCGGCGCCTTGCGTGGAACATGCGCGTCTTCACGGTGTCGACGGGGCAGCCGACGATCTCGCCGATCTCGCGGTAGTCGATGCCGTGGAAGTAGGTGAGCTGGACCACCGCACGTTGTTCCACCGACAGATGGTCCAGTGCCTTTGCCAGGTGTGCGCGCAGTTGCGATTGAGAGGCGCGGTACTCGGGCCCGGCTTCCTGCGGTGCGGGATGCGCGTCATCGGGCGCGTCGGGCACGGGTTCGTCCAACCGGCTCAGTGCCTTGATGGCGTTGCGATAGGCGATCGCGAAGATCCAGGTCGATACCTTGCACTGGCCGTTGTAGGTACCGGCCCGGTTCCAGACGACCATCATCGTGTCGTTGAGCAGTTCGCCGACGAGCGATGGCCGCCGAGTCATGCGGTCCAGGAACCGGGTGAGTCGCGGATGGTAGGCCCGGTACAGCGCTTCGAACGCCGGCAACTCGCCGCCCGCTGTCCGGCTGACCAACCCGGCCTCGACGCGCTCGGCCGACACCGCTCCCGCATCCGGTGTCCGGAAGGCGTGGCGCGGCGGGCTCGGCATGGGCGGCTCGTCAAGTGAGGTGGTCAGAAACTCTACTCCTGTGTATCGCTGCAGGGTTCATTCCGGGAAACCGGCGATCGGTTCAATCGTCGCGAGAAAAATCTGCGGGGTGCGACGCGAATCGCCCAACACTGCGCAGCCCCCCCGGGCCGGCCCGCGCTACCAGAAGCTGTCGTCCTCGCGTTCCCGCACGACGCGGACACGGTGCATCGCGATCGTGCGGATCAGTTCCTCCGGCAAGGCCTGCTTGTACGGAACCTGGAGCATGTTCTTCGTGGTCTTGTGCTTCCCGAGTTCCACGCGGAAGGGCGCCAGGCCGGCTTCCGTCGGGGTGAAGTCCAGATGCGCCTTGTGTGCGGAGAAAGCGAACAGGAAGCGCGGCTCGACGAAGAAGGGCGTGCCCCACTTGATCGCTTCCGTCGCGTGCGGGGCGGCCTCCTTGAGGATCGCGTAGAGGCGGTGCAGATGCGGCTGGCCCTCGGGTGGCGCACGCTCGATGTATTCGGCGATGGTGGTCGGGCGCGGGTGGCTTGCCATGCCTTCAACTGTACGGCCGCGACCATCGGCATGAACACGCGCGTAGGGCACCGGCTCCTGCTTGATGTCGAACGTGAAGCGACTTGCGGTCGATTCGTCGTGCAGAAGGGGCGTTTCGTCGCTCCGCTCGCTCATTCATCGCTTCGCGCTGTCGCGACGGGCATCTTGCAACTACCGTCGTTTCAATCGGCATCGACGGCAAAAGAGACCGACGAATCTCGAGATTGCGGTGGGATCGCGCTACTCATTCCGGGTGATGCGCCATGTACGGATGCGGGGCCATAGTCCGCGCGAAAGGGAGCCGAAAGCGAACGGACGCAAGTGCGCGCGGCGTTGCCGCGATGGAGTCGAGCAAATGATCAGCTTCGGAATCATCTGCGCAGGAGCGAGTTGGATCCGCCTACATGGTGGAACTCGCGGGCCATTGACCCAAGGGCACGTCGCAGGGAGGTCCCATGGAGTGTCTGTCGAGACTTGAGCGGCAAGCGTCGCCGCGCTGGGCATCGTGGGCCCGGTGGATCGCACTGGCCACGGCACTGCTCGGCATGCCCTGGGCCACGGCGCAGACCCCGCGTCCCGCCGCCACGCGCGATGCCGAGGCCATCGCCGCCCAGCAGGAGAAGGCGCGCCTCGCCGACACCGACACCATCCTTGCGCTGAGCAACGACGGCGCGGTGCTGTACGCCAACGACAACATCAAGCTGTCGGGCTACCAGTACTGCAGCCAGGCGGTGGCGCTGGCCGACAAGGGCGAGTTCCGCCAGAGCGTGCGTGCGGCCAGCAAGGCGCTGCAT
>NZ_JAAVVD010000119.1:0-427 GCF_018449755.1 Variovorax sp. dw_954
CGTCACCGACTTCGCCGTCTCGCGCATCAAGTCCGAGCTGCTGCCCAAGTACCCCAACGTCGACGATGTCGTCGCGCTGGAGCACACCTACGGCTGCGGCGTAGCCATCGACGCGCCCGACGCGATCATCCCGATCCGCACGCTGCGCAACATCAGCCTGAACCCCAACTTCGGCGGCGAGGTGATGCTGGTGAGCCTGGGCTGCGAGAAGCTGCAGCCCGAGCGCCTGATGCCGCCCGGCACCATTCCGCTCATCGACGAGCGCAACGTGGCCGATGTCGGCTCCAGTGCCGACGCCAAGCTGGACGTGGTCTGCCTGCAGGACGATGCGCATGTGGGCTTCATGTCGATGGTCGAGTCGATCATGCGGCAGGCGGAAGAACACCTGGAGCGGCTCAACGCGCGCCGCCGCGAGACCGTCCCCGCC
>NZ_JAAVVD010000120.1:0-427 GCF_018449755.1 Variovorax sp. dw_954
GGTCACCGACTTCGCCGTCTCGCGCATCAAGGCCGAGCTGCTGCCCAAGTACCCGAATGTCGACGACGTGGTGGCGCTGGAGCACACCTACGGCTGCGGCGTCGCAATCGATGCGCCCGACGCGATCATCCCGATCCGCACGCTGCGCAACATCAGCCTGAACCCCAACTTCGGCGGCGAGGTGATGCTGGTGAGCCTGGGCTGCGAGAAGCTGCAGCCCGAACGCCTGATGCCACCGGGCACCATTCCGCTCATCGACGAGCGCAACGTGGCCGATGTCGGCTCCAGCGCCGATGCCAAGCTCGACGTCGTGTGCCTGCAGGACGATGCGCACGTGGGCTTCATGTCGATGGTCGAGTCGATCATGCGGCAGGCGGAAGAACACCTGGAGCGCCTGAACGCGCGCCGGCGCGAGACGGTGCCCGCG
>NZ_JAAVVD010000121.1:0-417 GCF_018449755.1 Variovorax sp. dw_954
CCGCCACGGAGGCCGCCGCCTTGTCGCCGCGCGCCAGTTCGCTGCGCGCCACGCCGTCCCAGGCCCAGAGCTGGTAGTAGCCCGAGTCGGTGCCCACCGGGCGGGTGGTGAGCTGGCGGTACAGCGCCACGGCTTCGTCGGGCTTCTTCTCGGCCAGCAGCAGGCGCGCGCGGGTGCGCTCGAGCTGGGCCGCGAGCTGGGGCTCGGCCGGCGGCGCGAGTCCATCGAAGAGCTGGCGCGCACGCGCGGTGTCGCCCGATTCGATCAGCGCGTTGACCAGCGACGATTGCACCAGCGGCGCATAGCGCTCGGAGCTGTTGGCCAGCGCGGTCTCGTAGCTGGCCACGGCGCCGGCATAGTTGCCGCGGCGCGTCTGCACGTCGCCGATCACCTTGTTCGCCGGGCCGACGATGAGCT
>NZ_JAAVVD010000122.1:0-417 GCF_018449755.1 Variovorax sp. dw_954
TCGCGACGGAAGCGGCCGCCTTGTCGCCGCGCGCCAGTTCGCTGCGCGCCACGCCGTCCCAGGCCCAGAGCTGGTAGTAGCCCGAGTCGGTGCCCACCGCACGGGTGGTGAGCTGGCGGTACAGCGCCACGGCTTCGTCGGGCTTCTTCTCGGCCAGCAGCAGCCGCGCGCGGGTGCGCTCGAGCTGGGCCGCGAGCTGGGGCTCGGCCGGCGGCGCGAGTTGGTCGAACAATTGCCGTGCACGCGCGGTGTCGCCCGATTCGATCAGCGCGTTGACCAGCGACGATTGCACCAGTGGCGCATAGCGCTCGGAGCTGTTGGCCAGCGCGGTCTCGTAGCTGGCCACGGCGCCGGCATAGTTGCCGCGGCGCGTCTGCACGTCGCCGATCACCTTGTTGGCCGGGCCGACGATGAGCC
>NZ_JAAVVD010000123.1:0-355 GCF_018449755.1 Variovorax sp. dw_954
GGCAACGCCTGGCCGCGGCCCACTGATCCCCGCATGCGCGTGCGCCCAAGACGCCCGCGCCTTCCACACCGATGAATGAAGGAGTTCCCATGTTCCCGAAAAACGCCTGGTATGTCGCCTGCATGCCCGATGAGATTGATGACAAGCCGCTCGGGCGGAAGATCTGCAACGAGTCGATCGTGTTCTACCGGGGCCCCGACAACGTGGCGGCGGCCTTGGAAGACTTTTGCCCGCACCGCGGTGCCCCGCTGTCGCTCGGGCGCGTCGTCGAAGGAAAACTGGTGTGCGGCTACCACGGGCTGGAAATGGGGTGCGACGGCAAGACCGGGGCGATGCCCGGCCAGCGCGTGCGCGG
>NZ_JAAVVD010000124.1:0-349 GCF_018449755.1 Variovorax sp. dw_954
GTTGAACTTGGACAGGCGCTTGCTGCCCTTGCCGTCGAGTTCACGCACGTGCAGGTGCAGCACGGTGGCGCCGGCGTTGTAGCAGTCGACCGCCTTCTGGATCTGCTGGTCCATCGTGACAGGGATGTCCTCGGGGAAGTCGGAGGGCACCCACGACGGCGCGTAGGGCGCGGCCGTGATGATCAGGGGTTGCTGGTTCTCGGGATAGAGGGAGCCGTCGAGGTAGTTCATGGTGTGTGTCCGTGTTCGAAGTGTCTTGAGGTAAGGCAGGCGGAGTTGGCCTCAGAAGGGCGTGTCGCCCACGATGGCGGCGCGGTCCATCTTTCGATGGCAGGGCGCGTAGTCCATG
>NZ_JAAVVD010000125.1:0-347 GCF_018449755.1 Variovorax sp. dw_954
GACACGCTCACCGCCACCTGGCAGTTGTCCTGCTTGCCCAGCATCCCGCAGTACTGGCGCGCGACGCCCACCGAGTGCCGCCCCTGCTTGGGAAACCCCGTGTCATCGATGATCCACCAGCCGCCGTCTCTGAAATTCATCAACGGCACGACCCATTGGCATACCCCCAGCAGCATGCGCTCGTCCGACCAATTCGCATCGGCCACAAAGTGGTGCAACGACTGGTGGCGCGAACGAACATTCAGCGGATCCATGTGCGCGGCCATCGGCTCCACGCTCTTGCGCTGCAGCGGCGACATCAGCCCCGTGGTGTACCCGCGCAGCCCGGCGTGGCGATCTGAATGTCC
>NZ_JAAVVD010000126.1:0-344 GCF_018449755.1 Variovorax sp. dw_954
CTGGTCGAGCTGTCCACGCTGGTGCGCGAAGGACAGTGGACGCGCAACATCGGCGAGGAGTTGTTCGGCTGGGACGTGCACGGCAAGACCCTCGGCGTGCTCGGCTTCGGGCGCATCGGGCAGGCGGTCGCACGTCGCGCGGCCCTGGGCTTCGGCATGCCGGTGCTGTTCCACGACCCTTTCGAGGTGCCGCTGCCGCCCGAGCTGGCGGGGCGGGCCTCGCGGCTGCCTTTCGAGGAGGTGCTGGCGCGCGCCGACATCGTCGCGCTCACGCTGCCGCTGGCCGACGAAACCCGCGGCCTGATGGACGCCCGTGCGTTTGCACGGATGAAGCAGGGCGCCAT
>NZ_JAAVVD010000127.1:0-316 GCF_018449755.1 Variovorax sp. dw_954
CTCGGCGGTGAAGTGCGTGTGCGGCTTGATCGAGCCCGGCTTGCACAGGACTTGGCCACGTTCGACTTCTTCGCGCTTGGTGCCGCGCAGCAGCACGCCGACGTTGTCGCCCGCCTGGCCCTGGTCGAGCAGCTTGCGGAACATTTCGACGCCGGTGCAGGTGGTCTTGACCGTCGGGCGGATGCCCACGATTTCGATTTCTTCGCCGACCTTGATCACGCCGCGCTCGACGGCGCCGGTCACGACCGTGCCGCGACCCGAGATCGAGAACACGTCTTCGACGGGCATCAGGAAGGTGCCGTCCACAGCGCGTTCC
>NZ_JAAVVD010000128.1:0-316 GCF_018449755.1 Variovorax sp. dw_954
TTCGGCGGTGAAGTGCGTGTGCGGCTTGATCGAGCCCGGCTTGCACAGGACTTGGCCACGTTCGACTTCTTCGCGCTTGGTGCCGCGCAGCAGCACGCCGACGTTGTCGCCCGCTTGACCTTGGTCCAGCAGCTTGCGGAACATTTCCACGCCAGTGCAGGTGGTCTTGACCGTCGGGCGGATGCCCACGATTTCGATTTCTTCGCCGACCTTGATCACGCCACGCTCGACGGCGCCGGTCACGACCGTGCCGCGACCCGAGATCGAGAACACGTCTTCGACGGGCATCAGGAAGGTGCCGTCCACGGCGCGCTCG